>NZ_JAEMUE010000067.1:0-33114 GCF_018342435.1 Neochlamydia sp. AcF65 | reverse complement strand
CCGTCCCAATACTACCAGCATAAAAGCGGTTGGCTCTGTCATTGCCTCTTGCTAAACTTAGTTTGGCTTCTTTCCAACATACTTTCCTTGCTTTTCTTGCATCTTTTTTTGCTTGTTTGTCAATCTGGTCTATCTCCACAATGGGTACCATACTCCCATCTGTTTCACTGATAATGATTGCTTCTTGACTAACCGCTTCTTTTTTTAGCTTAGCTATTTTACTTGCATGCTTTTGGGTAATCAATCTAACCATGGAAGAAGAAGTTTCAATTCCATAATGCTCCTTCATCTTTTAGCAGTTTCTATTTTACATCCCGATTGCCGAGAGGTTATTCCTGTTTTGCCCCGAACCTATTTCCAATGAAGATGGAGCTAGTAAAAACGATTGTGAAAGCAATGCAGCTAAACGCTTTATCCAAGCGTTCCGTAAAGAACATCCTCACCTAAATGTTATTGTCACTCAAGATGCTTTAAGTGCTAATGGCCCTCATCTTAAAGAATTACAAAAGGCTAAGCTACATTACATCATAGGAGTAAAGCCTGAAGGCAATGCTTCCTTAGTTGAGTGGATGCAAGGTTTGGATTTTGAAGAGCTTACAATAAAAGAAAAGAAAGGCGAACTTAACATTCGTTTTATCAACGCTGTCCCTCTCAATGACACACATGCAGATTTGCAGGTCAATTTCTTTGAATGTTGGATTAATGACTCTAAGCAGGGAAAGAAACATTTTACCTGTATTACAGACCTGCCTATTAATGCTAACAATGCTTATGAACTTATACGTGGAGCAAGAGCGAGATGGAAAATTGAAAATGAGACCTTTAACACACTCAAGAATCAAGGGTATGAATTTGAGCATAACTTTGGCCATGGTCATCAGCATCTATGCCATCTGTTTGCCTATCTTATGATGTTAGCTTTCTTGATCGATCAAGTACAACAGCACTGCTACAGTATGTTTTTAGCTGCTGTCAAAAAAGCTGGCTCAAGAAGTAGCTTATGGATGCTAATGCAGGCTGTTTTTGTCTCTTACTTTATCGATAGCTGGCAAGACCTTTACCATTCAATTACCTGTGGATTCAAAGGGGCAAGACTTACCTTGAAAGTGCCCTTTGAACCCTTGAGTGTAGAAATTCTTAACTTTAAACTAAATATTAATTTCGGCAAAGAAAGCTTAAGGTATCCCTTTGCTTTTAAATAAGCAAACCTTAAGCTTAGCTGTAAATAACGTTAAAATTTTTATTTACGGGAATTGCTGTCTAGATTGCTTTGTTCTTGGTAATATTTCTCCTGGTTGCTATAAAATATTGCCGTCGCTGAATGATTTTCACCGAAAAGCTTAAGATTAATGGCGAGAGCTTTTTTTGCGTAATCAGTCGCCTTACCTAAATTGCCTTGTTTATGATAGATGCCTCCCAAGTTGTTATAAGTTATTGCCGTATTAGAATGATTTTCACCAAACAGCTTAAGGTTAATAGCAAGCGCTTTTTCTGCATACTCTGCTGCCTTGCCTAGATTGCCTTGTTCTTGGTAAATTTGGCCTAAATTATTGCAAGAGATTGCCACCGCAGGATGATTTTCCCCAAAAAGCTTAAGGTTAATAGCAAGCGCTTTTTCTGCATACTCTGCTGCCTTGCCTAGATTGCCTTGTTCTTGGTAAATTTGGCCTAAATTATTGCAAGAGATTGCCACCGCAGGATGATTTTCCCCAAAAAGCTTAAGGTTAATGGCGAGAGCTTTGTTGATATGCTCAGCTGTCTTTTCCAAATTGCCTTGCTCTCTATAGATACCTCCAAGGTTGTTGTAAGTCGTTGCCGTCGCGGAATGATTTTCCCCAAAAAGCTTAAGGCAAATCGCAAGGGCTTTGTTAGTATATTCAGCCGCCTGTCCTAAATTGCCATGATCTTGGTAAATTTGGCCTAAATTATTGTAAGAGGTTGCCACAGCAGGATGATTTTCACCAAAAAGCTTAAGGAAAATAGCACCAGCTTTCTTAATATATTCAGCCGCCTGTTCTAAATTACTCTGCTCTTGGTAAATTTGGCCTAAACTATTATAAGAGGTTGCCACAGCAGGATGATTTTCACCAAAAAGCTTAAGACAAATCGCAAGAGCTTTCCTAGTGTATTCTACCGCTTGCTCTAAATTACCTTGCTCTTTATAAATTTGGCTTAAATTATTGTAAGAGGTTGCCACCTCATAATGATTTCCCCCAAAAAGCTTAAGGCAAATAGCAAGAGCTTTTTTAGTATATTCTACAGCTTTTTCTAAATTGCCTTGCTTTTGGTAAATGAGGCCTAAACTATTGCAAGAGGTTGCCACAGCAGGATGATTTTCACGAAAAAGCTTAAGGTAAATTGCAAGAGCTTTCTTAGTATATTCTGCCGCTTGTCCTAAATTGCCTTGCTCTTGGTAAATGAGGCCTAGATTATTATAAGAGGTTGCCACAGCAGGATGATTTTCACTAAAAAGCTTAAGGAAAATGGCAAGAGCTTTGCTAGTATATTCTGCCGCCTGCCCTAAATTGCCATGATTTCGGTAAATTTGGCCTAAACTATTATAAGAGGTTGCCACATCAGGATGATTTTCACCAAAAAGCTTAAGGCAAATCGCAAGAGCTTTCTTAGTATATTCTACCGCCTGTGCTAAATTACCTTGTTCTTTGTAGATTCGGCCCAGATTGTGATAGGCTGTAGATACCGTGGGATGATTTTCACCATATAACTTACCGTTAATAGCAACTGCTTTCAGGATATGCTCAGATGCTTTGATTAAATTTCCTTGTTCTCGGTAAAACAATCCCAAATTGTTGTGATGTATTGCTATATTATGATGATTATCACCAAATATCTCAGCGTTGATGATCTCCGCTTTTTTTATATATTCAGCTGCTTTATCTAAATTTCCTTGGCGACTATAGATTACTCCTAAGTTATTATATATAGTTGCCATATCAGGATGATTTTCAACAAAAAGCTTCTTTTTAATATCTAGCGCTTTTTGTGAATACTCAAGTGCTTTTGCTAAATTTCCTTGTTCCTCATAAATTGCTCCCAAATTGTTGTAACTATTTGCTATGGTGGAATGATTTTCACCCAACAGCTCCCTCTTAATATCTAGCGCTGTCTGAGAATGCTCAATTGCTTTTGCTAAATTGCCCTGCTCTTTGTAAATTTGGCCTAAATTATTATAATAGCTTACTATATTAGGATTAATTTTATTATCTAGATTTTGATCAATAGTAAGCGCTTGTTGAATATATTTAGCTGCTTTATTTAAATTTCCTTTTTTAGCATAAATGATCCCAAGAGTATTTAATATTTTAGAATTTTTTAAATCTGCTTTTTTTGCTAAGCGATACCATTTTTTTGCCTCATCTAGTTGGCAAAGTCTTAAAGCTATATCTCCTTGAGTTTGGCATGAATCATCATTTAATTCTGAAGATTGAAGTGTTTCTTTATTGCCTGCTAAAAAATCCTGCATCGCTTGATAAAAAGGAATAAAAATTTGGCATATTTTTTTTATCTTTTCCAAGGCTTCCTGATCTAAAGCAAACTGCTTTTTGATGAGTTCCGGTTCGTCAAAGCCGAAGGGTTTGATCAGCGGATTCATCATCTCCTGTTGCGCTTGATAATGAGAATAAGTCTTAAGGCGCATAAATAGCGCTATACTCATCCACTGTTGTAATTTATTAGCGGCGCCAGCCGTTATAATTCCTAGCTTGTTTAGCTGATCAATCCTAGTGAAAGTATCGGAAGCCATTACTTTTTTGAGAAGGGCTAACCGGTCCAAAGCCAAATGAGGAAAACGATAAAAATCATTTTTAACTTTAAAAAGCATACCTTGCCTGCCTAAATCACTTATTCGTGGATTAAAAGCTTCCATATCAGCTAGCACAAGGTGTTGCTTGGCTAAGTACTGCCGAAGGCTAAACTCTGCTTGGCAAGAAATATTAAGTTTTTCCTGAAGTTTTTGCCTATATTGCTCGGTTAATTCATTGTTGCCTATTAAATGAGTAAAGGTTAAAAGCTCCATAGGAAGATGGGGTTCTTTATCATGCCACCATTGTCCTTCCTCATCTTTAGCAATATATTGAGCCATTTTCTCAGGAGTTTGGATAAGCTCAAACGTCTTGCCATTGCCGAAAGGAGTTTTACAACCTTTTCCTTCTACTCCTGCTCCATCGAAGGCAAAGCCTCGTGGCGTAATGCCATCAAAAAAATCTATCGTTTTTAGGCAGGGAATGTTTAGAGCAGGAAGAATAGTTTCTCCTAAGTTGATCACTTTTAAGTGAAGTAGATTGGTTAGATTGCTAAAATATTTTTTATTTATAGGATTGTCTTCTTGGATAAGAATACCAAATTCTAAGTCAGAATAAGGGGTCATTTCTTCTCTAGCTAAAGAGCCAAAGCCTATCATGGCATATTCACAAGGCGCGGTGTCTAATTGATGCAAGGCCTGTATTGTGAGCTGTCCAAAGAAAATTTTTATTTGGTGAGCTATCTCACCATAAAGCTCGCTCACCTCTTGGGAAGAGGGGGTCTCTGGCAGAGTTTGAATTTTTTCTTCTATTTCTTCTCTCAATTTTTTCAAGTTGTTGCGATTACGTTCAAATTGTTTCTCGATGATCGCGGAACTAAAAGGTTGGCCTTTACATTGTTTAACAAGTAAATTTTGTACGTGTGAGAGTCTATTCCTAAGAATTTTTCGCCGTTGTGGAGGAGCAAGGCGTAAAGCATAATTATAAAGTCCTGCCGCTTGCAAAAGTGTTTCAGGGGTGCCTTTGCATACATAAACATCCCCTAATTTTTCTATGTAGACACTTTCTTGGATAGGATCATTTTCTTGAACGGCGAGCTTTAAAGCTAGCGTATAGGCTTCTTCTGCTTCTTCTAACTTAAACTTTATTAAAAAATTATTGCTTTTCTCTATAGAATAAACAATTTTATCTAGATACTCAGCAATTCTATCAAGATAATCTGGCACTTTTTGAGGTTGATAACTTATCAACAACTGCACCTTGCTAGGTAGATGCCGCTTAAACATGCGAGCACAGCTTTTAGCAGCAAGAACCTTCCTTAATTCATCATCGTTTAAACTGTTGAAAGAGAGGAAAATCCGTTGGAAAATTCTTAAGGGTAGGGTAGCTAAAGGATTGGAGGGATCAAATACTTTTTGTTTACCAGCCTCATTAAGATCCTGTTCTGTAAGGGAAAATCTTTTAATTTTATTCATTCTAGCTTTTATATGAGGAGAAAAAGAATGGCCTTTACCCGAAAGAAGAGTAGGGGAAGTTGCTGAGTTTAAAAGAAGAAATTGATCCTGCTTTAAAGGCTTTTGGGCATAAATAAAATGACCCTCCAAATCTATAATGAAGATATATTCTTTAGGTCTTTCTTCATCAGGAATAGTGCCCCATTCTTGGGTTGTTTCAGCTGCAGCTATTCCCTGTCGTGGGGTGATAAGCATATCATTAACGCCACAAATCAAATGTTCCTCATTAACTGTCACCAATCGTATAGGAATAGATAAAGCCGAGGCTAGCAGATCTCCTTCACCTAAGCCGCTTACCCAAGTTCCTTTTCCTATTATTTCTTCTGCTCTTTCGCTGTTCGTATGCCTGATGATGCTTGAAAGCACTTTCCTTAAATAAGAAATTTTGTTTTCTTGATCGTCTAGCAAAGGAATTTTCCTAGAAAGGCAAGCATAACTTCCTAAAAAAGCGCTAAAAAAACAATTACCATCACTGGGAACACCTTTTAATTCAAATTCTTCTTTGCTTAGATAATTGGCGGCGGTGTTCACTTTTGCTATCATAGACTCACTAATAATAGCTGAAGAATCCTGCCATAAGCACTCAGCTATTCTATGCTTATCCCATTGAGTAGGGGCTAAAAAGTTAGCTTGTTGCTTTTCTGTTGGTGAGTTAGTTCTCACTTTTTTTGCATGAAAACTTTTCCATTCCTCAGTTTGTTCAATTAGCTCCTCCCACTCTTTACAAACCAATCGTGCTTTGCATAAGTCTTGCTTTTCTAATTTTTTGAAAATTTTTAAGCTAATCTCTGCATAAGGGCCTAGTTTCAGATAAGGCTGCTTTTCTTTTTCTATTTTCTTAAACGCAGTAAAGATGAAGGGTGTAATAGGTAAATTTTCTACATTCATGCGTTTATCCTGATTTTAGCTTTGGGGTATTTTAAGAAGTTTGTAATATTACTTGTAATTTTTTTTAATTTACTATTAATTTTTGATAAATCATATTAAATGAATACTAATTTTAATTTCTATAAATAATTAACAATGAATTTTTTTTAATTTTTTACTTTTTAAATAGCCGGTCGCGTTATCCTCTTATTTTGTTTACTGTTCCATTCTCTTTTCATAACTGAACGATCTAATTTTACCCTGATGATGACTTTTTAAATGTTATTGCTCTTACAATTACAAAAAAGCATATAAAGTTTAATATGCATAGAAAAAAATTGAATCCCTACTTGCTCGTCTATACCTCTCTAAGAGTACGCTTGCGAAGCACCCATTTAAATTGGTCTCCAATTAAATAAAAAAATTAGCACTTTATGTATGGCTTTGGCTGGTCATAATAGATAGGCAGGCGATAGGTAACCATGCGGTTTTTGGTTAAATATCACAAGTGTGACCATCAAGCTAAAAACTCATTTCACTAGAAAATGAACAAAGTAGAAAAATATTTAAAATGTACCCATATTTTTGTGAGGAGGTAAAGGGGGTAAATGTTTTTTTAATTAAAACTTCGCTTATTTCTACGATGAGCCTTAAGCTTGATTTTGATAATTTTTTTGCTCAAAGTTCTATTTAATTTGCTTCTTTACAATTACTTGTAAAAAGAAAATAAAATCCGTTTATATTTTGTAGATAAAAGTAGGCGTTGCATCTAAATAACCTTTAATTTATAAATTAGGTATGACTAACTCTACTATTATTTGGTTTAGACAAGATCTTCGGTTAGAAGATAATCCTGCATTACAGGCTGCCCTTCAAAAAGGAGCCTCTATTCTTCCTGTTTACATTTATTCTCCCGAGGAAGAAGGGGATTGGCCGCCAGGTGCTGCCTCACGCTGGTGGTTGCATCACTCTTTACAAAGTCTAGCTGATGAATTGTTAAAAAATGATCTACATTTAATTATCCGTGCAGGCAATACGCAAAAAATTTTAGAAGAACTTTGCCAGTCTACAGGTAGCACATCCATCTTTTGGAACAGGCGTTATGAACCGGCCGTTATTAAAAGGGATGCGCTTCTAAAAAGCCATTTTCATGAATTAGGCATCGAAACTAAAAGCTTTAATAGTAGTTTGCTTTTCGAGCCTTGGACTAATCTCAACAAAGAAAAAAAGCCTTTTCAAGTTTTTACTCCTTTTTGGAAAGCTTGTCAAAAATTGCCTGATCCTCCACTTCCTCTTGCCTGGAAACCTAAGAAAAAACTTGTTTCTGTTCGGGTAGATAGCATGCATATCGATGAGCTTAACCTTCTTCCTCATATTCACTGGGATAAAGGTATTCAAGCCACATGGAAGCCTGGATCTTTAAATGCAAAAAAAGCTCTAATGGATTTTATAAAAAATTCCATTTACGAATATAAGGATCTAAGAGATAGGCCCGATTTGCCAGGAGTTTCACGCCTTTCTCCTTACCTGCATTTTGGCGAGATAAGCCCTCGTACAATTTGGCATACCATTAAAGAGCAATGCGATCTTAGTAAAGAAGGAGTTGAAGCCTACTTGCGGCAATTAGGATGGAGAGAATTTGCTTATCACCTTCTTTATCATTTTCCTCATACTTCTAAGGAACCTTTAAGAGATGAGTTTAATCAATTTCCTTGGGATAATAGTCCTGATCATTTAAAAGCATGGCAGAAAGGCCAGACTGGCTATCCTTTTGTTGACGCAGGTATACGGCAAATGTGGGAAATCGGATGGATGCATAATCGTTTACGGTTAATTGTAGGTTCTTTTCTAGTCAAAGACCTATTGATAGCATGGCAAGAAGGCTTTGCTTGGTTCTGGGATACCCTTGTAGATGCAGATTTAGCCAATAATACCTTAGGATGGCAGTGGGTAGCAGGTTGCGGCGCAGATGCTGCGCCTTATTTTAGGATATTCAATCCCATCACGCAGGGAGAAAAATTTGATCCCAATGGAGATTTTGTGCGGAAGTGGGTGCCAGAGCTTGCCGCTTTACCTAATGAATGGATTCATAAGCCCTGGGAAGCTCCAGAAAAAACATTAAGGGAGGCAGGCATAGAGCTAGGAGTTACTTATCCAAAGCCTATTGTGGATCATGCAAAAGCCCGTGAAAAAGCACTGGCAGCTTTTCAAGAAATAAAGAACTAGCTCATTCATTCTTTTGCTCTAAAAGCCATTTTAATTCCTCTCTTAGATTTCTATTTAACAAAATTACTTAGAAAATGACGCTTTTGCTTTACCAATAGCTTTTAAGGGAGAATTGAGGAAAGTTCATAGGCTTAATCGATTATTTACTCCATGCTCTGTATATAAAATTGACTTTTTTTAAATTTTTTCTGATACTTAAATAAAATTTAAAAAAGGCTTTATCTATGCCATTTACTCTATCTATAGGAGCCTCGGCTCCAAATTTTTATTTGCCAGCCACGGATGGAAAAAACTATTCCTTAAAAGATTTTGACTCTGCTTCTATCCTAGTCATTTTCTTCACATGCAATCACTGTCCTTACGTGACAGGATCCGATGAAGTGACTCGCCAGACCGCTGAAAAGTTCAAAAACGATGGAGTAATTTTTGTAGGTATTAACTCTAATAGCGCGATTACGGTTCCTGCCGATTCCTTTGAACATATGCAGGAGAGAATGCAAGTTCATCGTTTTCCTTGGTATTATCTTTACGATGCTTCTCAGGCAGTAGCTAAAGCCTATGGAGCCCTGCGCACCCCTCATTTTTTTGTTTTTGATCAACAGCGCAAGCTAATCTACACGGGTAGAGGAGTTGACAGTCCTAAAGATACCTCTAAGATGAGGCAAAATGATTTAGAGAAGGCCCTAGCCGAGCATCTGGCAGGTAGATCTGTAACTACGCCTTTAACAAATCCAATAGGCTGCAATATTAAATGGGAAGGTAAAGAGCGTCATTGGATGCCAAGCGATGCTTGTGACCTTGTCTAAGATACGTTCAAAGGAATTTTAATGAAAATTTTGGTGGCTGGTGCATCCGGGTTTATAGGGAAAAACTTAGTTTTAGCCCTTACGCAAGCAGGCCATGATGTAAAGATACTAGTGCGTAAAAACGCAGGTTTAGCTGAAAATGAAATAAGCTGGGCTCCTGAAAAAGGAGCCATTAGTGATAACGACCTAGAGGGGATTGAAGGAATTATCAATTTAGCCGGTGATAATATTTTTAAAGGACGTTGGACAGAAGCTAAAAAGAAATCTATTATTGAAAGCCGCCTTCAGGCCACTCGTACTCTTGCAAGTTGTTTTTTTCGCTTAAAAAATCCTCCTAAGCTTTTTATTAATGCGTCTGCTATAGGTTATTATGGGAACAGGGGAGAGCTTCTTCTGACGGAAGAGAGTTCAAATGGCACGGGATTTTTAGCTCACGTTTGCGAAGAATGGGAAAAAGCTACACATGCCCTAGAAGCTATGGATGTGCGTGTAGCTTGTCTGCGTTTTGGAATCGTCCTTAGTCCTAAAGGGGGGGCTTTAGCGAAAATGTTGTTAGGATTCAAATGGGGGATTGGCGGTAAAATGGGATCGGGACAGCAATATATGAGCTGGGTAAGCTTAGAAGATGTTCTTGCTGTATTTTTACATATTTTAAAAACAGAAAAATTGAAAGGCCCTATTAATGTGGTGGCTCCGCACCCTGCCACTAATCATGTATTTACTAAAATGCTAGGAAAAGCACTCGGTCGACCTACCCTTTTATCTCTTCCCAGCTTTGTCTTACGGTTCCTATTGGGTGAAAAAGCCGATGAGTTGCTTTTATCCAGTCAACGCGTTTCATGCTCGAAATTAATCGATTCGGGCTATACGTTTCTCCATAGTGACCTTGAAAAAGCACTTCCTCAACTTCTTGCGCAAGAGATTTAGCTTTTTTGGTTAGTTTCTTCATGGATAAATATGCGCTGAATACGAGGACCTAGACAGGTAATAAGTTCATGGACAATCGAATCTCCTTGTAAAGCTACTTCTTCAGGAGCAAGATATTGGCCATGCTCATCCTCGCCAAAAATCAATACCGCATCTCCAATGGCTACATTTTCAATATCCGTAACATCTACCATCATAAAATCCATACAGATTTTTCCTACCATAGGGGCTTTTTGCCCTCGAATGAGAACATACCCTTTTCCACTGTAATGGCGATGAAGGCCATCAAAATATCCAATAGGAAGAACAGCGATTACTTGTTTATCCCGTTCTACGCGGTAGCTGCGGCCATAGCTAATGGTATCGCCTGCTTTGCAATAATTAATGCCTGCGATCCTTGAAACAAGCGTAAGAGCTAGCCGCAATTCCATTGCCTGGCGGGCAGCTTCTGAGCAGTGGAGTCCATAGATAGCTAAACCGACACGAACCATGTTATACTGATTAAAATCGAATCTAACAACAGCGCTTGAGTTTGAGGCATGATAATAATTAGCTGTAATCTGATGTTTTTTAAACTGAGCAATGACCGCATCAAAGCTCTGCGTTTGAGCGAATGTGAAGAAATCTTGCTTGGGGTCATCAGCACAGGCAAAATGGGTCATTAAGCCCTCTAAAATAAGGTGAGGGCAATCCTTGATTAAAGTCGCAAGCTCTAAGGCATTGTTAATTGAACATCCTAGGCGATTCATTCCTGTATCAACATGCAAATGTACTCGAATGCTTTTATTTTGTTTAGAAGCCTCGTTTGCTAGGGCAGTAATAAATTCTTTCTCACTGACCCCCACTTCCAGCTCCCATTTAACAATTTTTGTAATTTCATAAAGAGAAGAATGGATCACAAAAACTGCTTGCTTAATTCCAGCTCTTTTAAGCGCTACCCCTTCCTCTACACAGGAAACACCCAAGATATCTACCCCACAGGTGGATAAAAATTTTCCTATGCGTATCTCCTCGGTGCCATAAGCTAACGCTTTAACCATCACCATAAGGCGCGTGTTAGCTCCTACCTTATGGCGAATGGTTGCAATATTGGATTGTATAGCAGCAAGATTTATAAAACATTGATTGCTGGCTATGCTATCATTAAAAATTTCTATTAAATTATTTAAGGGTTCTTTACGTTCATTTTTGATGACTACATAGTCATTGCATTGTATATGTGCTTGCATTTGCTGAAGGGCATCACGATAGGTATTGTAATGACAAATTTCTAAAGGGTTTTTTGCTTTGTTAGCGATGTTAATGATTTCTTGGAAATTATGCGAGCCTACTAAAGCTAGCATTTGTACTTTATTTTTTATAAGAGCATGGCCTATGCGTCTATATTCCGAGGTGTTATTTTCTTTTTTTCCTCGTATGCCACCAAAAATAAATATCCTACGATGTTCAGTAGAAGAGTGCTCAAAATGTTTAAGAGCTTGATCAACAGATTGAGGATCGGAGCTATAAGTCTCATTAATAAATGTTGCACCTATTGGGGATTTCCATATCTCTGTGCGCATTGGCTCTAGGATATAGTCACAAAGGGCCTCTTGGATTATCTTAGCAGAGACTCCTAGGAGCCAGGCAGCTTTAACTGAGATGTTAAGAAGATCCATGAAATAATAGAAGCCAGCATTAATTCTTTCTTTTAAATAAGTTCCGCAAGGGAATTTAATGCCATAGAGCATCTCCACTTCGTAAGGCTTGCTTAAAAGATGAGCATGGGGAAGAAAAGGAGTTTCTTTATTCCAAAAATGGTAAGGAGCTTTAATCTGTTTTAAATAGGGCTCGAGAAAAGGAGTTTCAGGGATAAGGGCCCATTTATTTTCAGGAGGGACAGTTATAAGCTTAATAGTTTCTGCTACAAGGGCCTGTTGGTTGCCGAAAGTGATCAGATGCTTTTTGCCTATATGAGTAAGTATACAGGCTTGAGGATGAATAATTTTTGCTAAGCGATCCATTTCATTATCTTGGGACACCGCTGCTTCTATCAACGCAATCTCATGCTGTTGAGAGATGTTGAGAATGCTTAAAGGTACGCCCACTTGGCTATTAAAGCTACCAGGAGATGCTATTACTCTTTTGGTAGGTGCTATCATCGCCTGTAGCAAATCTTTAACCATTGTTTTACCATGCGTACCAGTGATGCCAACAATCAAGGCCTTAAGTTGATGCCGATAGGCTGTGGCTATCTCTTGGAAAGCTTTTAAAGGATCTAAAACACGTAAAAGATTAATAGCAGGTAACTTGGCTGGTTGCCAATCATTGCGTACAATTGCAAAGCGTGCACCTGCTATAGCTGCTTGTTCAACATAATGATGGCCATCTTCAACCTGTCCTGGTAAAGCTACAAATAGTGCATGGGGAGAGGAAATTAAGCGTGAGTCAATACAGATTTGATCAATGATAGGGGAGCCTATACAAGGGCTAGATAGGGCTGCAGAAAAGCCTTCCCAGAGTCTTAGGTCAAATGGATCCATAGCTAATCAGTAAGTAGGTTAGAGGCACTATAACTTATTCATCATAGAAATTCAAGGGAGAGAAGTTTTTGTGGGTAAATCTCTTATAGCTTAAGTAGACATCCTCAAAAATGTTATAGGAAAAAGCGAGTTTTAAAATTTAAATTTTTATGCAAACATATCAAAATCTTTACGAATATTTATCTACTATTTTCTAATGAATAGAATAAAGAAATATTGTAGCAGCTTTATTCAAGATAAGAAAGTGGAGCCAAATAGAAGCATGGGTAAAGCGAGTTTTTATCTAAATATCCATGGGGAAGCATTTACCTTGTTTTGGGGTATTCCTGGACTCCCTTTAACTAATAATATTGCAGGGCAAATGATGAAAAAAGCTGTTTTAATCACAAAAATGCATATTCCTTTCGCAATAAAACTGGAGCTAAAATTGCCGACATCCTTATGGGCGTGATGGAAACTTGCGCTCTCAATCAGCTCAATCCCTACAATTTTCTAATTGCAATTCAACAACACCAAAAAAATGTTCTCCGGAATCTGAAACTTTGGCTCTCTTGAGTCTATGAAAAAAGACTTAAGGAGTTTCAGTCAACTTTCCTGCAATCACGACATTTTTGCCTCTTTTATCGCTTATTGCAAGCTTGAATTTCTTATATTCAAAACTTCACTTAATCATTTTGCTCTAGGATATAGAATAATCCTTAAAGCTAATCAGATGGCCTGTCAAGAATTGCAAACTTTACAGAGAAATTCCATGTCTGCGTAAGGTAAATTAAAATTTCATTGCTACCAAACAACTTCCTTTGTATAAGAAAATTTTTATCTTTTGGAAAAATAGCATGCGAAATTTTCTTTGTATTTTTTTCTTATACACTGTTTGCTCACACCTACAAGCTACTGAAGAACCCGTGGGTTTTGCAAAAGCTACTACCGCCCAAGAAGTTTTCATAGGAGAGCAAAATATCGCTACTTTAGGTGGAGAGCCTTCAGCTATGGTAGACGGCTGCGTTAACGCCATCACGGGTACTTTTATCGATAGTGGGATTGATCTATGGGCCCCAGGCCCCGATCCTCTTTATGTGGAACGCATCTATACCCATACCAGCGGCTGGAGTATTAACGAGCCAGAAAATGTAGAAATGCTTGGGGGCAGCTTAAACAGAGTCGTTCACGAAGAAAAAGGCATGAAGGCTTTATATACCAATACCCTAATTGGGCGCACCCTTTTCATCGATGCAACCAATTACAGTCAGGGGTTGACCAATTGCTCTAAAGGATTCATCAGCGGCAAAAGCAATCCTCATAATCTTCAGATGCAAATTGTTTCTCCTAAACCAGGTACTTTCGCCGTGTACTTAAGAGATGGTTCAAAAAGCCTTAAATATTTTGGTTCTAGTCATCGCACGCCACTTTCCCTGGCTGCTATTCGCTATCAACATGGGCTTACTTATGAACAAAAACCTTATGGAATTAAGACGCAGTATACCTATCAAAAATCCCCCTTAGGGTGGAAAATTGGTGAGATAAGTCATACGAATAGCCTTCAGCAAGATTTAGGGATTATTCACTTTGAATATGATAATTTTAAGCTTAATCCTCGCATGGTAGCCTATGCCAATAAAGATAAAAGCGGAAGCTGCGCATATCTTTTCAGCAATTATCCGGCCAGGCCTGAGCTCCATCAAGTGATTTCTACCAACGCTCCCAAAATTTGCTATTCATACGATGATACTACCCACCGCATGAAACAAAAAGCCCTACCCAATGGTCGCTGCAAGCAAATTGAATATTACGATGAGACCAACCCTTGCGCCTATACTAAAAAACCTTTAACTTTTTACGATACATGTACTTCCCCTTATGAACGTGTCTCTTGTTTAAAAGCTGCTGTAGGCACCGATCAAACCCTGCATCCTACCCATCGCTTTTACTATGAGGTAAACCCCATCAACCGTAAAAGTCGTATTTATAGCTATCCAGGTGGAACGACCCGCGTGCTCGATCTTCATAATCAAGAAACTCGCTATCATCATGACTCAAAAAGACGCTTAACAGGCATCGATAAGCTGTTAGACTCTAATCTTTATCGCACGCAAAGTTTTTTTTGGAGCTCTTTGCCACATTTAGAGGGATGCTTAACAACCAAAACCTTACAAGATGGCCAGGGTAACTTACTAAGCAGCCGCTATTACGATTACGACAAAAATGGAAATATAAAACATGAATGGCTTCTTGGAAATCTTACGGGAAATGCAAAGGGCCCTGTGCTAAATAAAGAGGGCATTCCTATAGCGGGACAATATGATAGCTACATTCGCACTTATGAGTATAGTGATGACGGATATAACCACTTATTACGTGAGCAAGATGGATGTAAGGAGATCGTTTACCTCTATTACCCTAAATCTGCCTTACTCCATAAAAAATTGATGCGCGTGAATAACAAAATCGTCTATCGCGAGTTTTATACTTATAACAGCAATGGTTCAATCACGCGTTATGTTTATGATGATGGACATACTTTAGAAGAAGATGATCTGACAGGTATCACAGAGCGCCATAGTGTCTATACCAGCTATCGCGATCAATTTCCGGTGGGTTTACCTGAAATTATCGAAGAAAAATATCTAGACCTTGCCCTTAAGGAAGAGATTTTACTGCGAAAAACGCAAAATTTCCATGATCATCAAGGGCGGATAACCCAGCAAACCCATTTCGATAGTAACGGCCAGCCTCACTTTACTTTGCATTGGGATTACGATGCCCATGGAAATATTCTTAAGGAGACCAATGCTTTAGGGCATGCCTCTTTCTATCAATACGATGAAAACGACAATCTTATTTTTGAACAACACCCTGGCAAAGATTTTCATACTGTTCATGAATATGACTTTTCCAATCGACGCATTTGTTCTAAAGATATTCATGCTGATCAGACATTAGTGACCCATTATGCTTATAATGGCCTTAGTCAAAAAGTAGCGATGACCAATTGGCAGGGAGAGACCACGCAATACACTTACGATCATTGTGGACGTTTAATTAAAACCATCTATCCCAAGCTATTAGATGCTGACGGTAATTTTCATCAGCCTTTTGAGTGTATTGAGTATGATATTGCCGATAACCCTATCGGTAAAACGGATCGGCGAGGTTTTAAAACAACCTATAATTATAATATCCGCGGTCAGCCTTGCTTAATCCAACACCCTGATGGATCGACCGAAAAAAATGAATATACCCTTGAGGGCTATCTGGCTAAAAGCATCGCCTTAAATGGAAAGGTTACCCAAACAGATTATGATTATTTAGGAAGAGCTTGCCGACAAATGACTTTTGCTCCTACAGGGGAAAAGCTCAGTGAAACAACTACCCATTACAATCATTTTCATAAGATAGCCGAAGTGGATGCTGAAGGGCAATTTACTTATTATCAATATGATGCTGCGGGCCGCCTGGCCAGCATCGTGAAAAATGAGGCAAAAACTGCTTATCAATATGATGCCTGCCAACGGCTCGCTAAGACGCTGGAATATTTTGGTCCCGAGGAAAAAGACTATATTGCCAACGTTAAAGAGTATGATGCCATGGATCGCCTCATCGAAGAGCGGACCGAGGATGCTGAAGGACAGGTTTTAACTAAAATAGGCTATCTTTACAACGAGCAAGGAAAGCCCATCCAAACGATTGCTTATCATCAAGCTAAGCCTGTTATCACTTTTACCCACTACAATGCCTATGGGGAGGTGGAAAGTGTTATTGATCCTCAAGGGCATACCACCCGCACCCTCTTTTATTATCTGCACCTTAACCAAGCGGGCCAATATGTATATGCTAAAGAAACCATCGATGCCATAGGCCAATCTTTTTTTCAGGAGCATGATAGCTGCGGGCATGTTCGCTTGGAAATTCGTCGCGACCCTATGGGTGTGCTCCTGCAAAAACGTGAGTTTTTTTATGATGCAGAAGGACTTTGCTGTAAACAAATTGAGCATGTGTTGGCTCCTCATCAACCTGATCGCCTGGTCACCACTCATTTTGAGTATGACTTTGCCAAAAATCTGATCAGTTGTACGGAAGCGGTAGGAAATCCTGAACAAAAGCAAACAAAGTATGTCTATAATGCTTATAGGCAAAAAGAAAAAGTGATCAAACCCGATGGGATAGAACTGCACTACGCCTATGACTGGCTAGGTCGCCTCACCTCTTTTTCCTCCACAGATCACTCTTTGCATTACCACTATACTTATGATGCTAATTCTAATGTTGTGGGTGTGGAGGATAAGCATACAGGAAAGTCTACCACGCGTATTTTCGATAATAATAAACGTTTGGTCCAAGAAACTTTATCTCATGGATTAACGCAAAAATATAGTTACGATAATTTAGATAGGATCCAGGAAATTATACTTCCAGACGATTCTTCTATTCAATACTCTTATAAATCGCTTTATCTTCATCAAATTAGCCGAGGCCCTTATCGACACACTTATCAGCATTACAATCTTTCGGGGGCATTAGAAGAGGCTAAATTGATGGCTGAAGCAGGCTCGCTTCAATACGCTTACGATGCCTATTCTCGCCTAATTAGCATTTCGTCTAAGTCCTTAAAAGAGGATATTCCTGAGGACGGTTTTGATCAAGTGGGCAATCTTTTAAAAAGAACAACCCTCGACCCAGTAGGCAAAGTAAACAGTACCTATACATACGATGGTTTATATCAGCTCCAGTCCGAAAAAGGCTTAGTGGATCATATTTATCGCTACGACTCCCTCAATAATATGGTGGAGAAAAATAAACGTCCCCATACTGTTAATGCTCTCAATCAGCTCCTCCATGATGGCTTAGACCCCCATGTCTATGACCTCAATGGCAACCTTATCCGTAAAGGCTCTTTAAACTTATCTTACGATGCTTTAGATCGATTAATTGCTATTCATACTCCTACGCAGCAGGTAACCTATGCCTATGATGAGCTTAACCGCCGTTTAAGCAGCACCTTTTATTCCCGCGCTAAAGTTGAAAACAAGTGGCTACCTGAGAAAGAAATTCGTTACATGTACCATGGACTTAGCGAAATTGGCGCCTGTGACTCTAAGGGCAATATTGAGCAATTGCGTATATTAGGTAGAGGTAAAGGAGCTGAAATAGAGGCTTCGGTTTTGCTAGAACTCCAAGGTAAGGCTTACATACCCATCCATGACACATTAGGCAATATCCGTCTACTTATTAACGCCAAAACCCATACCATAGAAGAAACTTATCGATATACCGCTTATGGACAAGAATCTATCTATGGCAAAAATAATAAGCTTAGCAAGCAATCGATCAATCCTTGGCGTTTTTCTTCTAAACGTGTAGACGCTGAAACCCAGTTTGTTTACTTTGGACGCCGCTATTACAACCCCGCTACCGCGCGCTGGGTAACTGCCGATCCCTTAAGCTTTGAGGCAGGCCCTAATCTATATGCCTATCTTTTAAACAATCCTTTAAATGATAGAGACCTGTATGGATTAAGAGGTTCCAGTCCTAGCCGTGGGGAGAAACACCGCGAAAGTGTGATCATGTATGGCAAAGAACGCGCCTCTTATAGAATGGAAAAAACACCCATTAGAGGAAAAGGTGAAAACACAAGAACTCTGCCTAGAGTGAGCTTTACAGATAGATTTGAAAGAAATTTTGTGCGCTGTGAAAGCTCTTCATTAGCTGTATTGCAAGGGAGTAAATCAGAAAATTTTCGTCTAGGTGTTCATAATGGCATTATGACAACCCAGCTAGAGGCTATTAACAATGCCATCCACCTTAGAGAATTAGGGTGGGAATATTCGATAGATGTCATCCATAATGCTACGCACAATTTGCTTAACGATTGTATTGAATCAGGCTTAGGTTTATGTTATACAGCTACTACGCCAGTACGCGTTAATCATGAAACCTGGGATAAATTCTTTGACGAATATCCACGCGGAGAGTATTTTCAAATCTGCCATAGCCAAGGAGCCATCAATGTCCGCAATGCTCTTTTAAGTTATGATGAAAAGCTACGCAAGCAAATTACTGTGTTAGCGATTGCTCCAGCAGCTTATATGTATGCTGACTCCTGTAAAGAAGCTTATCACTATCGGGCAGAAGCTTGGCGCGATCCTATCCCTTATATCGATGTGGGAGGATTAATAAGGAGTAAGCGCGACACAGTGACCTTAAATTCTTGCCCAGGGGCGGCTTTTCATGATCATTCTTTCCAAAGCCCTACGTATAAAAAAGTATTTAGATACCATTTTAAAGAAATTAAAAAAAGTTAGGTAATTTATGAATAAAATTTATTTTCTATTTTTCTTCATTTTAATGTTTACTTTATCTAGCTGTATGCTAAGCGTATTGGATAGTTACGAAGAACCTGAACAGGCGGTATTTGTTAGCGACATTTTAAATAAAACCTCTAAAAAACTTCAGGCAAAATATAATCTGCGTACTATTGGTACAGGTATAGGTATGCCTGACGGAGTAGTGACTATGCTAGCCTTAAGTTTTGAAAAAATAGGTCCCATAAGCCGAGAGGAAGGGCGTAGAATCATTGTAGATTGCGTACAAGAAATGCTTCAAATTATCAATACCCATGAAAGGATTAGACCCTACTTAAAAAATTATCCCTTTACCCCTAATGATATTAAGATTGCAATTTTTCTGGAGGACCCCTCAGGCTACAATATTTATTACCCCCATTTCGGGGCTCTTTCTTCTACAAAAGCCCAAATAGACTATATGTTTACCGCTTCTGAAAACCCCAACAGATACATGAAGATAGAGGAAGAAAAGTTTGAGGAAGCTTTGAAAATGGTTCAAAATGAAAGTAAGAAATAAATTTATATTCCCAATTTTATCGCTTTAAGCCGTCTATCTGGTGCTGTACTAAGCTTGCTAGATAGCTATAAAGAAGCTGAACAGGCTAGCCTGGTAGGCGAAATTTTAAGTAATACGCTTATAAAGCTAGGCTTGCATACCTAATCCTTTCAAAGCTACCAATTGACTTAAGAGGATGCTTTTATAAAGTATAGATGTGCATGAGGGGCAGCTTAAAAGGCGCATGAGACTTCTCCAAGCTTTCCATGCAAACTATAGCATACGCACGGTGGGCGCAAGTAGAGGCAAGCTTGGCGAATTAGTAACAATATTGATCTAACTTTTATATTCCTTATTATACGCTTTAAAAAAGCTTAGCCTGCCTACCCAGCCCTTTGAGATATGCTTCTCTACTTAGTAGAAGGGATTTTATAAGTTGCATGACTGCATAAGGAATATTTCAAAAACGTATAAAGAGCTCAGCAAATTTTCTATAAAATCCTTTCAAGTGGTAAGCTGTTGGGATTCTTCTGCAATAGAGCAGCTCCTCTTCCTTTCTTATGTCAATGATAAATAAAATCTTTATGAACTTTTTAATAGAGTGTTACTTAAAAGGGACTTTATCCTACTGCTGCTGCAAATCCATAGGTCCTTAAGATGCATGCATCGCATTGGCCCCAAGGGTTTTGCTGAGGTGCCAGATCGTAACAGCTAAAAGTCATGTGTGTAGGCACGTCTAAAGCAATGCCCTGGCGAATAATTTCGGCTTTATCCCACTGGATTAAAGGTGTTAAAAGCTGAGGCGAGTTTCCTTCAGCAGCTTGCTTAGTGCCCACGTTTAAAACCTGCTGAAAAGCTTGAATGTAGCTAAGTATACAGTCGGGATAGGAGGGAGCATCTAAGGCATTAGCTCCTAAATAAATTTCCTGAGCATCTAGTATTTCAGCTTGCTCCATAGCATAAGCTAGAAAAAGAGCGTTACGCACTGGCACATAGGTATTGGGAGTTTTCCCTGCGCCTATATTTTCTTTTGATCGATTTTTTGTTACAGCTAGAGCTGATTCTAAAGAGGAAGATTCAAATACACATGAGTTAATTTGGACAATACAATGTTTAACCTAGCAATATGTAGCAATTTTGCTGACGTGCGTAAGCTCTATTACTAAATAAAGGGATCTTCAATTTAGAGTTTTAAGTATCGATAAAAGGCTAGGCTTGCGCAGATGAAAAAAGGTAAGAGAGTAGCTAGCCAAGGTTCGACTACCTGCCTTTTTCCTAGCACAAGAGTAGCATTAAGGAGAAGATAGATGGCCACTAAACCAAAAATACCTAAAGCATAGATAAAAAAAGGGGAAAGAGTACGTGAGTACTTTACGCAGAAGGGTGCAATACCGACAACGACTAGTAAGCATAACCAAGGTACAATCATTTTATGGTAAAACACAGAGGCTCTGTGAGATTCTTTCTGGCTTAGTATGCTAAAAAAAGGAGGGAGTTTCTTCCATAATTCAGAGAGAGATTCATCTTCCGGATTTGTTATTCCTTGAAAGAGATCGCGTTTGTGAAAACGCATTTCCGGAAAAGAGAGAAGGTCGAAACTTTTTATAATCACAAGCTCGCCCGTAGGTTGGCGTTTAAAATGATCGATAAAATGCCCTACAGGAGGCTGACTATAGGGATAAAGGTATTTAATCCGATAAATATCATTAATATCACGGATCCAATAGGCGTCCACAAGTTTTTTTTCGTTAGAGTTATAATCATGAAAAATAATATGGCTATTATCCTTTAAATTTAAGTTTTTTACTGCTAACTGAAGAAGGCCTTTATGCTTGTGGATACGGTGGGTTTGCTCGATCTGCTTAATTTTCTGCAAGGCTAGAGGGATCCAAAACTGAGTGTTTATATACATGAGGAAGACCATCGTCATTCCCAAAAAGATAAAAGGTCTGATTAATGTTCGAAGGGGGATACCGCTAGCCATTAGCGCTACCAACTCGTTATGGATATTTAAATTAGTAAGAGTACGGATGGTAGCTAAAAGCAAGCCAAAAGGAACGAAAACTTCCATTCTTTGGACAAATTCGCAGACATAGTAAAGAGCTATTTCGTAAACTTGAAAATAAAGGTGATGATAATGGAAACTGCTGGCATGGCTAGAATAATCAATTAATACATAAAGACCATAAAAAGTTAAAATGAAAAGAAAAAAAGATTTTATAGTTTCTTTTAAAAAATAACGAGGCCAGATTTTAATCATTATTCGATTCCTTTGGACAAACGCGAAAGCATGTTTAAAGCGGCGAGAATAATAATCATTTGAGGGAGCAGATAGAATAGGGTGGAGAGCACTAGCTGATGTTCTGCCCCTTTGGCGAAGAAAAAAGCTACAATATATAAGGCTGCTAATCCTATGACATAAATAAGCCCTCGATGATGGGGATTTCTACCAATGCTCATCCCAAAGGAGGCACCCATTAATGTAAAGGTGAAGGCTGCTAAGGAAATGGAAACACGCCGAATCAGCTCTGCATAACTTCGATTAAGGTGATGGGAAACTTGTTTTAAGCCTATTCTATCATTATCGCCATGTTCACGCAGGGCTTTTTCTTTTTTCAAATCTTGTATACGTGCTTTTAATAAGGCAAGACGTAGATGGTCATTATTTAATGTCCAAACTTTTTTTTGAAGTAGCTGAGCAAAGTCTTTAATAGATGTTTTCATTTCACCAATATTTTCGACCAGCAAGTCATCATGACGGGGTAGGTGATTGCTATGCGTAGGAGTGATTAATGTCATCTGGCTACCTTGGAAGGTCGCTGAATTTGCTTGTAAGTTTTTGGCTAAAATTAAATGGATACTAGAATTGTGCTTATTAGGGATAGCAAGAATGCTATCACCCGCATATTCACCCGTATGAGAGTGACCTAAAGTGTCTGAAAATATACCTCTTAGGCGCATTAAGTGTTTGTTATGGAGAAGGAGGAGCGGATTAATAGTGCGTAGCTCCATTTTTGTAAGGCCCGTCTGCAAATGGGATTGAGTAGCCAATTCGGAAACAATATAAAAGTTTAGGGCTGCTATGAAGAAGCTTGCTATTAACAAAGGAGCCAGCACCTCACGCAAAGAAAGGCCGCACGCCCGAAAGGCTGTCATTTCATGAGATTGAGATAAACGCTGCATTAAAATTATTGCTGAAATTAAACAGGAAATAGGGATAGCGACAGGAAGTAAATAGGGGATTTGCTGCAAAGCAAACCATAAAATGATCCATCCTTCAGATCCTAAGGCAGCAAAGTGAGCTATCTCATCTAGCCGGGTAATTAAAAGAATAAAAATAAAAGACAGTAGGCAAAGAAAAAAAACTTTTATATACTGCTTTAACAAGTAGCGCCAGATTATAGGCATTTTTTAACTCTAAAAATTAGCTAAAAAATAGCATACAATGAATCAATCATTTGTCTCAATCAGGATTGTGGGGATGGGCACTAGAGCGTAGAGCTCCATAATATTAGAAAAAGATTAATGCAAGTTGATCAATTAAGAGTTGTGTGGGTGGCTAGCTAAAGTTTAAATAGGTAAAAGCTTTCTTTAATGCAGATATTAGCGAATGAATGTTTTAAATGAGTTATTAAACAAGAGACCCCCAATCTTTTTTTTGCCTGCTATATAAAAATATAAACTAAAGAGAGCCTATGGACAAGAAAGAGTGGTTTATCAAGATTGACGATCAAAAAGAAGGACCTTTTAGTATTGCCGAGCTAAAAATTCATCCACGCTTGACCCCAGATACATGGGTGCGGAAAATAGAATGGAAAGGCTGGCTACTGGCGCGCCAAGTCCCAGAATTAAAAGTCTTGTTTGAAGACCATCATTCGCAAGAGCTTAACGATAAATTTAAACCCAATAAACCGCAGCTTCAAGAAGATTCCCTTTTGTTACTGGAAAAACCTCAGTCTCCCTTTTTTATCTATTGGCTAATTGTGTTGCTATTCCTTTGTCTCTATGTTTTCTATCAATTTTACAATTTCTAGATAAATGAATTTAGAAGAAACTCTATTTGATTTTTTAAATATTCATGCTAACCATCAGCAGCCCGTGCTTTTGGGATTATCTGGAGGCTCAGATTCTCTTGCTCTTTTCTATCTCCTTATAAAATATAGGAATTTAAAAGCTTTAAACTTTGCTGCGGCCCATGTAGACCATGGCTGGCGCGCAGAAAGCAAAGAAGAAGCCCATCAGCTACAGCATTTAGCTGCTTCAATGCATGTACCTATTTATTTAAAAGATTTAAATATTGCCCAGCTCTCTGGCAACATGGAAGAAGCTTGCCGTCATGAACGTTTAGCTTTTTTTAAGAAACTATGCCATCAGCATGGTTATCAAGCTGTTATCCTAGGACACCATTTAAATGATCAAGCAGAAACGGTCTTGAAAAAAGTTTTAGAAGGAGGGAGTCTGCCTTATTTAGGGGGGATGACTCCTGTAACAGATTATCAGACGTTGAAGCTGTGGCGACCTCTTTTAACCTGCTCTAAATCCCAAATCAAGCAATGGCTTGCCCGTAAAAATTATAAGTTTTTTGAGGATAAAACCAATGAAGATGAAAGATTTTTGCGTGCGCGTTTCCGCCAGAAAATTATTCCGCATCTAGCTAGCACATTTGGGAAAAAGATAGAAGAAAGCCTTTGCCGCTTAGGCCGCGAAGCACAAGAACTAAAAAATTACTTAGATGGCCATTTACAAGGTTATCTTACAGATATATCTAAGGGACCTTTTGGCTCGTACTTAAACTTTCAAGCTCATGAGATCTGTTCTGAGTTTGAAATGAAGTATTTGATTAGAAAAGTTTGTGAAAGCGAAGGTTTAAAACTTTCGCGCCATCTAATAGAACAGGCTTGCAAAAAGATTCATGCTAAGGCGGCCAATTGCCAGCTTTTAGCTAAAGATACTTGGATTTATATAGATCGAGGACGTTTATTTGTAATGAGCAAGCCTCTAGTAGATTTTAAAGAAGAGCTTTCTTTCGATAAAGTAGGAAAATATTTTGCGGGGAGCTGGGCCATTGAAGTGACTGAATCTTTAGATTCTGATCCATCTATTACAGGATGGCAACAGGCCTGGTTGGGTCATCTATCCATTCAAATTCCCTTAGGAAAGTATTGCTTTAAAAGGGGCAACTCATCATTAGATAAGTGGTGGACAAATGCTAAAATACCAGCCTTCATGCGTTATGCTTTTCCTACTTTATGGGCAGATGATCAAATTATCTATGAATTTTTGGCAAAGCGCAGGCTAGTCGATGCTCATCCAAAAGGCTTTAAACATTGGAAGGTCATCCTACGTTACCGATCTTCTACTTAAACACAAAATGATTAAGTTTTTCTTGTAAGTCACCATTTTTAACGAGAGTTAAGTGCAAATCAACGGAGAGCTTTTGAGATAAATATAATCCAGGATGACGCTCTTCAAGAATTTGTCAAAATTTTTTGCCAAGAAAATTCAGCTTTAAGTTATTTAATGGGATTTATTATATATAATTTTATAGAGTAGAAGAAAGTTGAAAGGGGTAACAAAAAAAGCCCTAAATCTTTTATTTGCTATAGATTTGGCTCTTTGAGAACTTACTTGATGGTGAATAGCCTATCTGATACAATGGTTTTTAACCCAAAAAAATTAGTTTTAAAATAATTTCTGGTTTAATTTTTTTTAAGCTAGCAATTTCTAAACACATTACTCGCTAAGGTGCATAAGGTTAATCATGGATGAAGATAAAAAACAGGATAGAAAAGGTTTTTCCAATAATTTCATTTGGTTTCTAATGGCAGCCTTTCTGTTCGCTTTGATGGTTCAAAATTTTATTGAAACAAAGCATGCTAAAGTCTCTTTTAGCTATCAGCTTGAGCATTTGGTCAACCTTCAGCTTATTCAACCCGAGGACAGCCGTAAAATCGCTCTAAATGACAATTTAGTGACATTTAGCGGTAGGTTTCGTGAACGTCAAACTGAAGAAGGGAAAAATCGTTTCAAATTCATTGACCTTCTCAATACCAATCATGAATTGACAAGCGAAAAAGAACGCATTCTTAAAGATCTAAATGGACAACGTGAAAAAATTATAGAGGCCACAGGGTTGTTTTTACAGTTGAGTGGATTGCCTATACCAGCCCATGGATATGTGGTAGTCGATCAGTTTTATAGTCCAGCTCAACCCAATGCTGCTATTGTAATTCATGAAGTTAATAAAACTAGTGGATTGACGAGTTTCCTGGAATTAAAAAAACAATTAGCTAACTTTCCAGGCTCTTTAGATGAGCAAGCCTTAAATCAATATGGGAATGCTTTATCAGGTTTAATTCAAAATTTCCGGTCTTCTTTGCTAGGAATTGGTAGCGAATCCATTAAACAAGTTTTAAAGAAATTGGATAGCCAAGTTTCTCATGCTAAAAGTTCTATCCTTAAACCCGAGGAGCGGCTTACCCTTTACAAAAAAGCCGTGGAAGATTTAGAGGGAATCATTAATGAATTAAACACCCCTCAAAATGGCATGCGCTTAGCTTTACTAAGGAGTGTAAGAAATTACAGACAAGTTTTAGACGAACTATCCAGGATAACATCAGCTTTAGAAGATAATCAAATTCAGCTAGATAAAGCTCGTCAAGCGGTTACTAATGTCATCTGGTTTTTTAATAACCAAGAGGTTTCTACGAGGACTTTAGAAAAACAAGATCCTGAAGTCTACCATCAGTGGTTTATCAATGCTAAAGAGGAATGGGATAATTTCCAAAGCAATCGAGGCGGCTATTTTAAAGCTCCTGATCAGCCATTGAATGTAGTCATGGAAAAAACCTTTAAAAGTGAAGAGCCTTCTCCTAATTATCTTAGCTATTTTTTCACTCTTCTGCCTGTCTTGTTAGTCATGCTAGTTCTCTATTTTGTTTTCTCGCGTCAGATGAGAGGCATGGGCAATAGCGCTTTAAACTTTGGCAAGTCTCCTGCTAAATTAATGAATAAAAGTAATAATAAAATTACTTTTAAGGATGTGGCAGGAGTAGATGAAGCGATTGAAGAGCTCCAAGAGATTGTAGAATTTCTAAAAAGTCCAGGAAAATTTACTGCTTTAGGTGGAAAAATTCCCAAAGGCGTATTGTGCATTGGTCCTCCAGGTACAGGTAAAACCTTGGTCGCTAAAGCGGTGGCCGGTGAAGCCGATCGTCCCTTTTTTTCCATCTCAGGCTCAGACTTTGTGGAAATGTTTGTAGGGGTAGGAGCTAGCCGTATTCGCGATCTATTTGACCAAGCGAAAAAGAACGCGCCTTGTATTGTGTTTATCGATGAAATCGACGCTGTAGGACGCCATCGTGGTGCCGGTATTGGAGGCGGCCATGATGAACGTGAACAAACTTTGAACCAGCTTTTAGTCGAAATGGATGGTTTTGATACGAATGAAGGTGTAATTTTAATGGCTGCCACCAATCGTCCGGATGTGCTCGATAAAGCTTTACTACGTCCTGGTCGTTTTGATCGCCGCGTGATCATTAGCTTACCCGATGTTAAAGGGCGCTATGATATTCTTAAAGTCCATGCGCGCAAAATTAAAATGGATCCTTCCGTGGATTTGATGAGCGTAGCACGCAGTACACCAGGCTCTTCAGGTGCCGATTTAGCTAACTTATTGAATGAAGCTGCGCTTGCTGCTGCACGCAAAGGCCGTTCAGCAGTAACCTCAAGTGAAGTAGTAGAAGCTCGAGATAAGGTTCTATATGGTAAAGAAAGACGAAGCTTAGAAATCGACGAAAATGAAAAACTTACCACAGCTTACCATGAATCGGGTCATGCTATTATCGGCCTGGTGGTTAAAAATGCTGATCCTGTGGATAAAGTGACCATTATACCCCGTGGCCTTTCTTTAGGTTCTACCATGTTCTTGCCTAAGAAAAATCGGCTGAGTTATTGGAAGAGGGAGCTGATCGATCAACTCGCAGTATTAATGGGCGGTCGTGTGGCTGAAGAAATTTTTGTCAGTGATATCTCTAGTGGAGCCAAGCAAGATATTGATCAAGCTACACATATTGCCCGTAGCATGGTATGCGAATGGGGAATGAGCGATAAGCTTGGAGCTGTGGCCTATGATGAAAGGTCTGAAAGTGGCCAATATTTAGGCATGCAAGGTTATCATGAAAAAAAATATTCCGAGAGCACGGCACAGGCTATTGATGAAGAGGTGAGAAAAATCTTGGATGCAGCCCTTGAAACGGCCAGACAGATTATTCGCGACAAGCGCCATGAAGTTGAGCTGATGACTCAAATGCTCATGGAGTTTGAGACCTTAGACGCGGAAGATATTAACAATATCATCAATGGCAAATGGTCGATGGAAGAAAAACGCAAGAAACTTAAGATTGCGGATGAGCTGCATAAAAAAAGTGGCTTAACACCTCCCCCTCCACCTCCAGCAGATGAGCCTTTAGCTGCGCCCGGTAAAACTTCTAATGAACCTTCTTTTGCGTCCAAAATAATTGGATAAAGCAAAAAAAAAGAATAACCGATGAAGACTTTAAAAACTCTCATCGGTTATTCTTTTTTTCTTCTAAATGAAAATGGAAACGATTATGGAAAAGAAATTGATTGTCATTTTGCTGGGAGCACCCGGCTCTGGAAAAGGTACTCAAACTAAATTACTTAGTCAAACTTTGTCTCTCCCTCAAATTTCCACGGGAGATTTATTCAGAGAGCATATTAAGAAAAATACCTTGTTAGGTCTGAAAGCTAAAGAATATATAAATGCTGGCCACCTTGTTCCAGACGATCTGGTATTAGAAATGGTCAATGATAGAGTGGGATTGCCCGATTGTAACAGAGGCTATTTGTTAGACGGTGTGCCCCGTACTTTAGCACAAGCTGAAAAGGTAAGCACAACTTTATTAAAAAATGTACATGTTATCGTTTTCAAGCTTGCTGTAGACGAAGAAGTGATTACAAAACGTGCAGTAGGCCGCCTAATCTGTAAGCAATGTGGAGCCATTTATAATAGCTTCTTTTCAGCTCCTCTACGGGCAGGCATCTGCGATAAATGTGGACAAGAGGCTCTTTATCAAAGGGAAGATGATAGATTGGAAGTTGTTAAAGAGCGCTTAAAGGTTTATAATGAGCAAACCATGCCTTTAGAGGAGTTTTATTCTCAGCGTTACGGGGTAATTAGCATTAATGGCGAGGATGTGCCCGAACAGGTCTTTGCAGAAATTAAAAGTCATATAGAGGAGGCGCTTAGCTCCTATACTAAAGCTTCTTAAAGTTTTGAAATGGTTCTTGCTTTGCAGGGGTGGTCGCTTGCATTAAAGAGACTGCTAGAATTGCAATAGATTAGATTCTTAAATGTAATGATCTACAATTATATCAAATTTTTTGAAGGATGATGATGTCTTTGCCAATCGAGCCTACGGGTGATCGAATTTATCAAGCTATGCATGATTTTTTAGCAGGCCATGAAGAGAATCTCAAATTATCAGATTTAGACGATAGGCTCACCGAAGACACAAGGTGATATAGCTCTAAGACTTTTTCAATATAAAGAGGCAAGAAAGTATTACAAGTTAGCAAAAAAGCAAAACCTGAGACCCATATATTTTAGGTTTTCTTGGAATTATTTATACTGCTCAAGAATTTTTAGACCAAGCTGCTAAGTACGTTAAAAAACCTTTTGCCATTAGCCTTAAGCTTTTTGATGAAAATCATCCTCATATGGCAATTTTTACAATAACCTAGAAAGTCTCTATCAAGAACAAGGCAATTTAGTGAATGTAGCTGAGTATGCGCAAAAAGCGCTTACTAATAATCTTAAGCTTTTTGAAGAAACTACTCCTGAGTTGGCGATAATTTACAACAACCTGGGAGGCATCTATCACATGCAAGGCAATTTAGACAAGAAGGTCGACTATGTCAAGAAAAGTCTCACCATTGGCCTTAAGCTTTTTAGTGAAACTCATTCCACAGTAACAATTCTTTATAATAACCTGGAAGGCATTTATCAAGAAAAAGGCAATTTGGGCAAGGCGGCTGAATATGTCAAGCAAGCGCTTGCCATTGAAGCTAATCTTTCTGGGGAAAATAGCCCTGCTTTGGTAAGCGATTACATCAGCCTAGCACGTATCTACCAAGACCGAAGGGGTTTGAAGCAGGCAACCGAGCATGCCAAGAAAGTGCTCGTCATTAACCTTGTTATTTGATTATCTTTTGATATATTTTGACATTTATTTGTGTGCCTTAGAAACAGTTTTTAAACATTCACTCACTTTTACTTTTAAACATACAACGAAAATATACAAAAATCTGCTCAAACTTCTCTTGCCCTGCCTTAAATGAAAACGTATCTTTAACTGTTGTGCCTCTATAAGAGGCCTCATGTTCTTTATATCCTTAAAATCTTCTCATCCTCTTAATATCTTCCCTTTAACAAACTAAGGGCGCAGATACAAGCTTTTTCAGTTATAGGCTAAATCCTTGCCTTATATTCTTATGAATACTTTCCAATGGAGTTCCCTCTAGATCAAGATCTAATTCCTCCGCTATCTGCATTATCTCTATCGGAACAGTGATAAGCTGATTATTTTTTAAGTTAAGCACTTCCAGCTGCCATAACTGCCCTATCTTTGCAGGAATAGTAGTGAGCTGGTTGTTGTTTAAATAAAGCTCTTGCAGCTGGTAAAGCTGCCCTATCTCTGCAGGAAGAAAGGCAAGGTGGTTGTCCTCCAAGTTAAGACAATTCAACCGCGAAAGCTGCCCTATCGTTGCTGGAATAGTGGTAAGCCGATTGTTGTTTAAATAAAGCTCTTGCAGCTGGGAAAGCAGGCCTATCTCTGCAGAAAGGGTGGTAAGCTGGTTGTTGTTTAAGTTAAGGGATTGCAATTGAGAGAGCTGGCATAGCTCGGCAGGAAGGGAGTTAAGTTGATTGTCGTTTAAATAAAGCCATTCCAATTGAGAAAGCTGCCCTATCTCGGTAGGAAGGTAGGTAAGTTTATTGTCGTTTAAATAAAGCCATTGCAATTGAGAGAGCTGTCCTATCTCTACAGGCAATGAGGCAAGCTGGTTGCCGTTTAAAGAAAGTCTAATGAGTTGAGACAGCTGACCTAACTCTGCAGGAAGGGAGGTGAGCTGGTTGGCATTCAATTCAAGGCCTAGCAGCCGAGAGAGCTGGCCTATATCGGCAGGAAGGTAGGTAAGCTGATTGTCGTTTAAATAAAGCCATTTCAATTGAGAAAGCTGCCCTATCTCCGCGGGGAGGGAGGTAAGCTGGTTGCAGTTTAAACAAAGAGATTGCAATTGAGAGAGCTGCCCTATCTTTGCAGGAAGGATGGTAAGCTGGTTGTTGCTTAAGTCAAGGGCTGGCAATTGAGAAAGCTGCCCTAGCTCTGCAGGAAGGGAGGTAAGCTGGTTGCTGTTTAAGTTAAGAAATTGCAACTGCGAGAGGTGGCTTATCTCTGCAGGAAGGGAGGTAAGCTGGTTGCTGTTTAAGTTAAGAAATTGCAACTGCGAGAGGTGGCTTATCTCTGCAGGAACAGCGATAAGCTGGTTGCTGCTTAAGTGAAGCTGTTGCAACTGAGATAGCTGCCCTATCTCTACCGGAAGAGAGATAAGCCGGTTGTTGTTTAAGTAAAGGCATTGCAATTGAGAGAGCTGCCCTATCTCTACTGGAAGGAACGTAAGCTGGTTGTCGTTTAAACTAAGCTCTTGCAGCTGAGAAAGCTGCCCTATCTCTGGAGGTAAAAAGGTTAAGCCTACTTCTCTTAAGTCTAACCCCCTCACATCTTTGCCATAATTTTCAATCCAATCCTTAAAAAAATCTCCTTTTCCTGCTAAAGACAAATGCTTGATCTCTTCTTGCTCTAAGTATTCCTCTCCACCCGGCAATCTTTTCCATATTAAGAGGCGATTAATATTTAACAGATAAGAGGCGTAATTAGCTGATGTGAAATATATATTTTCCTTAGAGGTATATTTAAATTCTACAGTGGAAAGGGATTCAGCTAGAGTAAACGTTTGCTTAAAGATTGCTTTTATCTTTTGTATGGGAGAAAGTCCATCCTCTAGGTTATAAATTTTATCTAAGATAGAAGCATGCTTATTAACATTTCCTTGAGGGAAATGAACTTTAAAGATTTGCTTATAAAGAGAAGGCATGACTTCACTAGCTAGAAGATACCGCCATTTTCCACACACGCTAGATAAGGAAGGTGTGGCGCAATACTCTAAAATGGAAATTAGCACTTCATTAGGTAAACGTGCAAAAGTAACAGAAGGGTTAGTATGCATTTTATAGCCTTTGTTAAGATTTATCTAAATCTTTAAGACTCTTATTGATGAAAAGATATAAAAAAACACGCAAAGCGTGCAAGAAAATACTAAAAATATTCTTGGCTTTTGGTGTAATTAAAAGTGTTGGCCAGATAAGGAAGGATTAATACAGGTGTTGTTGCGTAAATGATAAGAAGTGTATGCGATAAGATTACTCTTTAACGCTTAAGAGCTATAAAACTAGTTTGCAACAACAAAAATATAGGCAAGCTATGGAAAAAAAAGCTTAACTACCGCATACGTAATTGGCCCGAGTATAACAAAGCTTTAGTGCAAAGAGGAAGCATAAATTTATGGTGCTAGGAAACTAGCCTATCAACAAGCAGAATTATCTACCAAATCTTTGGTTATGAACAAGATGACAAAGCTTGGAATGCCCAAAGGGCAATGAGTGCTAATAGGTGATAGCACTTAGACGGGCTATTAGATCATTTACACAACAAGGCCGATTGCTTAACAAAATAGGCTTAAAGTATTTATCGCAGGAGACGCAGATGAGTATTTGGATTTTATTACTCTCCAAGAACTTTAACTTGATGGCGTGGTGGTGAAGATGAGAGGAGAAAGGAAAAATACTCCTGCCTCCTCCTTAGCTTCTTAAGGGAAAATACTAATTAAAAAATATTATTTCTTGGGTGCTACATACATTATTTTAAATGTTCGACCTTCTTGAGGGCAAACTGCATCCAGCTGCTGCTCCAAGGTATCTTTAATACGAGCGTCAAAGCCTAAAAATTTGATACGACATCCGGGCTTTTGTAAAAATTCTACCAGGTTTTTAGGATCATGAACAATACGGATAGGAGTAAAATTAAGCTTATTGGTAGTGCTTCCTGTTTCTGCAATAAATTTTTCAATAGGACTCATATGTCCTGGACAGTACTTGACCTGACAAACATGAGTTACCTGGCAGGTACTATTTCTGTCAGTTGTAACTTATCTAACATCTTTTCTTGTGCAAGATGTTTGGCATCTAAGAATGTTTGTAAAGGCGTCTTGCCAAAACAATACTTTCCTGTATGTGTTCTCTCATTATTATACTCATTCATCCATTTATCCACATCCCCTTGTAATTCTTCAACATTTTTAAACACTTTCTTCCTAAAAGCTGTGGCATAAAATTCGTTCTGGATGGTCTGATGAAACCTTTCGCAGATTCCATTGGTTTGAGGATGCCTGGCTTTAGTGCGAGAATGGTCAATGTCTTCAATGGCCAGATAAAGTTCATACTCATGATGCTCTCTTGCTCCGCAGTACTCTGTACCACGATCGGTCAATATTCTTAAGATACGAATATCTTGCT
>NZ_JAEMUE010000066.1:0-4461 GCF_018342435.1 Neochlamydia sp. AcF65 | reverse complement strand
TAAGTGTGAGACATTAGGATTTTCAAATGTTCCATAAGAAGTGGTGTAAATCTTTTCTGCGGGACGACGTGACATACCTTTCATCATCTCTATATCCCATCGCAGTAGAACGCTTTCTCCCAAGGGCATATCTTTATACATCTGCTTGAGTACCTTCTCTTGGTCTTCTATCTGCTTACTCTCTACTACCTGATCTTTATCGGTTAAAACTCTACCTAGAATTTTTATTTTAGCTACTTCTTCTTCTACCTCTGAGACTAATAAAGAATATTGTTTGCTTTTAGAAGGTTTCATTAGCTTTCTAGAGACCTCGTAAATGTTAGCAATATGTTCGATAGATCGTTTGAGTAAAACTTGTAGTTCTTGCGGTTCTTTGCTAGTGTATATCTCTCTAGATCGCTTATCTTGCAAGCTGTACTGGCCATTATCAAGTAATCTCAATAGAGATATCCCCTGTGGAGGGGAATTAATGGCAGTTAGGTGAGAAACCGGAAGAGTGTTATCTATAGCATGGCAAGAAGGTGAAGTAGCAGCCTTATGTTTAGCTGACACACCATCTTTTAAAAGATTTTCTTGGATAAAAACAATAATTCTTTCGACGATAGCTGCCAAAGCGCCTGCAAAAGGAATACTTTCTATACAGGCAATCAAACGATGGCCTAAGCAATGCTTAGCCTTGGCATAGTTAGAGAGCTGCCAATGCCTGCTAGCATAAGGAGCTCCTGATAAGCCTGTAATTAAAGACAACCCTATATCTTGGTAAGATAAGCTATATTTTTTAGGATGATCGGTTAAATGATAAGACATACCTAAACCCTGGTGAATTTTTAAGAGGAAAGCAACTACTTATTAACAATATAAATTAGTATAAAGCAAAAAAAATTATATCGACCTTGTTTTGCTTAAAGGCATATTAAAAAGCACTTTATCAGCTACCAATCTATCATTTTGCTCACTTCTTATATACTAGTTAACAACCTGCATTTTATATAAAAATGCAGGTATCAAATAAGAAGATATTATTAACTTATATTTTTAGCTCTTTGCTAATCCGATTTTCCTTGAGTTGATAATGGATCCATAGCTGCATTTGCATCCTCTTGGTTTTCTATCTGTTTATGGAAAAGCAAAATTCTGTCTCCCGAATAAGCAACTTCATATTCGTAGCCTTCGGCTAGCATTTGCTCGGAAGTTAGAATTTGAAAGGAGCCCACATTCCATACTTCCATCATCGCCGGCAAATCTTGTGCAAGCTTTGCTAGTACTTTTTGCTGCTTGATCTGATAATTGCTTACGGGCTTGGTAGGAAGGCTTATAATTCCTGCTTCGCGTGCATCTGTGGAGGACAAACTTAATGCTTGAGTCTCTTTTTTTTCTTCAACTTCGCTAGAGAATTGATCTTTAGATAAAAGACTTCGACCGATAGAAAAAAGCGAAGACTGAATATTTCCCCAAAAGGAGGGCTTGCCATTATAAAGCTTCCTCTCTATTTTTCTTTGTTCTTCCTTCTTATCCAAGCCAATGCAAGTAAACATTCTATTAAAGTTTTTTTCCTTTACTATATCATGCTCTCTATACATACAGCTGAAGCATTCGTAGTTTCCTTCATATATGTAGGGTGAAAACCAACGTGATAATTCTAAGTGGGAGACATTAGGATTTTCAAATGTTCCATAAGCAGTGGTGTAAATCTTTTCTGCGGGACGACGTGACATACCTTTCATCATCTCTATATCCCAACGAAGTAGAATGCTTTCTCCCAAGGGCATATCTTTATACATTTGCTTAAGAACCTTCTCCTGATCTTCTATCTGCTTGCTCTCTACCACCTGATCTTTATCGGTTAAAACTTTACCTAAAATCTTTATTTTAGCTACTTCTTCTTCTACCTCTGAAACTAATAAGGAATATTGTTTACTTTTAGAAGGTTTCATTAGCTTTCTAGAGGCCTCGTAAATGTTAGCAATATTCTCAACAGATTGTTTGAGTAAAACCCGCAGTTCTTGCGATTCTTTGCGCTCGTACGTCTCTCTAGATCGCTTATCTTGCAAGCTGTACTGACCATGATCGAGTAATCCTAATATAGATGTCTCGTTGGGAGAGGAACTAATGCTAGCTAGGTGAGAAACCGGAAGAATGTTAGCTGAGGCATGGCAAGAAGGTGAAGTAACAGCCTTATGCTTGGTTAGCACGCCATTTTTTAAAAGCTTTTTTTGGATAAAAACAATAATTCTTTCAAGGATAGCTGCCAAAGCGCCTGCAAAAGGAATACTTTCTATACAGGCAATCAAACGATGACCCAAGCAATGCTTAGCTTTGGCATAGTTAGAGAGCTGCCAATGCCGAGTAGCATAAGGAGCTCCTGATAAGCCTGTAATTAAAGACAATCCTATATCTTGATAAGATAAATCATATTTTCTAGGATGATCGGTTAAAAGATAAGACATACCTAAACCCTGGTGAATTTTTAAGAGGAAAGCGACCACTTATTAACAATACAAATTAGTATAAAGCCAAAAAAATTATATTAACTTTTCTTTGCTTAAAGGTAGATTAAAAAGCACTTTATCAATTACCCCTCTATTAATTAAACACCTGCATTTTATATAAAAATGCTGGTAGGAAACGAGTATGTACGATTAATAGCTCTTTGCTAATCCGATTTTCCTTGAGTGGATAATGGATCCATGGCTGAGCTTGCAGCCTCTTGGTTTTCTACCCGTTTATGGAAAAGCAGAATTCTATCTCCTGAATAAGCGGCTTCATATTCGTAGCCTTCAGCTAGCATGTGCTCTGAAGTTAAAATTTGAAAGGAATCCACATTCCATACTTCCATCATCGCCGGCAAATCTTGTGCAAGCTTTGCTAGTACCTTTTGCTGCTTGATCTGATAATTGCTTACAGGCTTGTTAGGAAGGCTTATAAATCCAGCTTCACTTGCTTCTGTGAAGGGTAAGCTTAATGCTTGAGTCTCTTTTTTTTCTTCAGCTTCATCCGAAGGTTGATTTTTAGATAAAAGATTTCGACCTATAGAAAAAAGTGAAGACTGAATATTTCCCCAAAAGGAGGGCCTGCCATTATAAAGCTTCCTCTCTATTTTTCTTTGTTCATCGCTTTTGGTAAGATTAATACAAGTAAACATCCTATTAAAATCTTTTTCCTCTCCTAGCTCATGCTCCCTAAACATGCAACAAAAACCAAAGAAAGCCCCTTCTGTTATATAGGATGAAAACCAGCGCGATAATTCTAAGTGTAAGACATTAGGATTTTCAAATGTTCCATAAGAAGTGGTGTAAATCTTTTCTGCGGGACGACGTGACATACCTTTCATCATCTCTATATCCCATCGCAGTAGAACGCTTTCTCCCAAGGGCATATCTTTATACATCTGCTTGAGTACCTTCTCTTGGCCTTCTATCTGCTTACTCTCTACCAGCTGATCTTTGTCAGCTAAAACTTTACCTAAAATCTTTATTTTAGCTACCTCTTCTTCTACCTCTGAGACCAACAGAGAATATTGTTTGCTTCTAGAAGGTTTCATTAGCTTTCTAGAGGCCTCGTAAATGTTAGCAATATTCTCAACAGATCGTTTGAGTAAAACTTGTAGTTCTTGCGGTTCTTTGCGATCGTACACATCTCTAGATTGCTTATCTTGCAAGCTATACTGGCCATGATCGAGCAATCCCACTATAGATGTCTCTGGTAGAGGGGAACTAGTGCTAGCTAGGTGAGAAACCACAAGAGTGTTAGCTATAGCATGGCAAGAAGGTGAAGTACCGGCTTTATGCTTGGTTAGCACGCCATTTTTTAAAAGCTTTTCTTGGATAAAAACAATAATTCTTTCGAGGATAGCTGCCAAAGCGCCTGCAAAAGGAATACTTTCTATACAGGCAATCAAACGATGGCCTAAGCAATGCTTAGCTTTGGCATAGTTAGAGAGCTGCCAATGTCGACTAGCATAAGGAGCTCCTGATAAGCCTGTGATTAAAGATAGTCCTATATCTTTATAAGATAAATCATATTTTCTCGGATGATTGGTCAAATGATAAGGCATACTGGGTTCCTGTTAGATTTTTAAGAGGAAAGCAGCTTCTTATTAACACCACAAATTAGTATAAAGCTAATAAATTATATTAATCTTCTTCCCTCAAATTTAAAATAGAAAACACTTGTTTATTATCAAACTATCATTCTGCTCGTTTCTCATTTAGTAATTAAACACCTGCATTTTATATAAAAATGCAGGTAGGAGACGAGTATGTACGATTAATAGCTCTTTGCTAATCCGATTTTCCTTGAGTTGATAATGGATCCATGGCTGCAATTGCAGCCTCTTGGTTTTCTACCCGTTTATGGAAAAGTAGAATTCTATCTCCTGAATAAGCACCTTCGTATTCGTAGCCTTCAGCTAGCATTTGCTCGGAAGTTATAATTTGAAAGGAGTCCACATTCCATACTTCC
>NZ_JAEMUE010000065.1:0-18992 GCF_018342435.1 Neochlamydia sp. AcF65 | reverse complement strand
AGCAAGATATTCGTATCTTAAGAATATTGACCGATCGTGGTACAGAGTACTGCGGAGCAAGAGAGCATCATGAGTATGAACTTTATCTGGCCATTGAAGACATTGACCATTCTCGCACTAAAGCCAGGCATCCTCAAACCAATGGAATCTGCGAAAGGTTTCATCAGACCATCCAGAACGAATTTTATGCCACAGCTTTTAGGAAGAAAGTGTTTAAAAATGTTGAAGAATTACAAGGGGATGTGGATAAATGGATGAATGAGTATAATAATGAGAGAACACATACAGGAAAGTATTGTTTTGGCAAGACGCCTTTACAAACATTCTTAGATGCCAAACATCTTGCACAAGAAAAGATGTTAGATAAGTTACAACTGACAGAAATAGTACCTGCCAGGTAACTCATGTTTGTCAGGTCAAGTACTGTCCAGGACAAATTATTTCTATAGTAGGAAAAGCTTTTGTACTTCTTCGATCCCATTATTTAAAAAAATGCCCTTATACATTAGCATGAGGCAAAAATTCTGTATTTAATCCTGAAAAGGATTTAATGGCTTACTATTCGAATAGAAATGCCTATGCAAAGTACTTTCATGGCGAAGCATCAATGAAGGACTCCATCTCCTTGCCTGAATTCTCTGTAAAACATGTACACACATATCAAGAGTAACTTTGTATCGATTTTCAGCGATTAGTACTCCTTAAACAAATCGACATATTTATTGAAGTTCTTGCAATCAAGTGACTTTAGATCTCTGCGATTTTGTCTACTATAATTGAAGGAAATAGTAGGGCTTCACTTCTTTCAAACCGATCAATTGGAATCCATTCTACCCAATGAGCACCTCTTCTATCTTCATAAAGCTGAAAACGATTTTTCGTGTAGATTGTTTCATTTGAAAGCTTAATGGGAAAGGTAAAAATAATTTCGTGTCTTTTAATCCCCTGATGTTCAAAGATGTTTTCGCAGACTATAGGTTCACCTGTAATGACGAGATTACATCCAAGCTTCTTATAAATTTCGCGCTTTAGAGCCTCTTCAGCACTTTCACCAAATTTAATACTACCTCCGATGGGACACCATCCTTTTAAAAGGCCATCACCATTAAGTACCTCGCAGACAAGCAATTGATTTTCGTGTTTTGCAAGACCTATTACTTTGCCCCTAATGCTGTTATGAGGCCTCCATGTTTCACTTGTTGGTAGATTAAAGATCGCATGAAGAGCAAATGGAGTTAATTCCTTTTGAAGGATGTCAGTGAGCTTAACCCAACGGTTTTCTTCTTGAGGCACTAAGCCTGGCTGTTTCTCCCAACCTAATATTTTATAAAGAAGGCCAACTTGATGGAATCCATATAGAACACCGTTATTAGCATAGTGGCCAGTAGAGGTTACTATACTTAAAAATTCTAACTTAGAAATGGCTATAGAAGCTTCTTCCAGTAGCTCACGTCTAAGGGCTGCTTCTGGCGTTTCACCGAATTCAATAGCACCCCCAGGAAGCCCCCATAATCCCTCATAAGGTCCTGATTGCTTTTGAGTGAGGAGAATTTGGGAATCTTGAAATATAACTCCATAAGCTCCATGTCTGATGATTTGATTCATGTTATCTGATTTATCCTCTCCAAGCAATGATTGGGATAATATGCAATAGGGCGTGATTAAAAATAATATCCTTGAAAAATCCAATAAGGCCAATCCTCTCATGCTTACTTGATTTTATTACCAACATTAATACCTTTCATCTGCTTCAATGGTACACAAAGTGTTTCTTTATCTTTCCATTTCACTTGTGCAAACCTATCGTATTCGCAATTTTCTCCGTCGCCCATACCAATAATCGCACTAATTTCATCTATTTTCAGCGGGGATTTGCTGGCTAATTGGATACACTTAGCCTTAAATGGTATAGTCATCGTATCTTGTAAATAGTAATACCTCGTTCCGACTTAATTGTAAGCATCTCGATAATTTTCAATGCAAGGCGATCTTCAATTTTTTGGTTAAATTCTTTAAATAATGTTTCCAATTTTTTTTTGATTTTTAATGAACCATTTTTACAGGCAACATAAATTTCCATGCGCTGAAAGTGTAATTATAAAAGGAATTTAAGGGATTTTTTCAAAAAAATCCTTGTACAAGCCCTCAATGGCGTCCCCAAACCCCCATCCCATATCTTGAGTTTGAGCATGGATATTTAAACAACGCTTTTGAAAATTTTCTAGGACCCCATACTCTTCCATGTCTTTCAAGGTTTTTTCAAACATGCTTTCCATGCTATTATAGAATCGTTCGTCAATATCCCCATAATCTAAGGTGCATTTAACCCCATATTCAACATAAGTGAGCTGAAGATCAAGAATACTTAGATAATCAGCGCACACTTTTTTGAAATCGCTAATAGCTTTTCTTGCCACTGAATATTTAAGCTCAGGAAAACCCTTTTTGGGGCAAAACTGTTCTTCCAAAATTTTCTTGTATTTTTGCACTATATCAGAGGGTGTACGAGGTTCTAAACGAGAATCATAGTATTCCCTTACAAAGTCAAAAGTTTTGTAAAGCGTCAAGATTTCATCTAGTAAGGAGTCTTGATCTTATTTTTGCAGATGTTCTTTTAATTTTTTTATTCTCATACATAAATCAGGTTTTGCTATTTAAAGAAAAAGACATTTTATCGTGAGAAAATTCCTGCGACAACTACTTTTTTTACGATTTGTCAGAAAATGAAATTTGGCGGCCCACTGGCGGCACACTGTCATCTTATTTGCATCAATAAATCTCAACACTTAGTAATTGAAATTAAGAGTGTAATCATGCTGTCTTATTGTTTTGGGCAGCGAATAACTGCTGTGAAGTGTGAGAAGTCTGCGGACTCATAACCCGCTGGTCGCAGGTTCAAATAGAATGTCAAGTAATTCTTTAGTTAATCGTAAGATCATGCTAATATTTATAATATTGTCTTATATTAAATTATAAGCTATTAATTCTAAATAGCTAGGAGGAAGAAGTGAATCCAGCCGGTTAAGTTGCAAACCATTCTGCAAGTTTTAAGCAAAATGAAGTTGTCGGTATCAAAACCTCATTCGAAAAGCATGCTTATGACGAATTTCACTTCAGAAGAAGATACATTAATATCCTACAGCAAGTTGCTAGTGAATAGTCCAAAGAAAAACTGACCGATAAAGAGTATTTTAAGATTCAATTTTCAGAGCCAAATTTTAAGTTAAAAAGCATGAATAAATGGTATGCTGATGAAAAAATAAAATATTTTACAGAACAAGGTCTTGAAGATAAACAAGTCTATATAATAAACGGCCTATTTTATAACACAGATCTTAGTTTATATAATTCTAGCAAACCCTTAGATACTGAAACAGGTGATGGCGAAATGATTGTAATGGATCGCCTGGGAAGTATGTTTATCGCCCCTAAAGAAAGAGGCATCTTTCATCACTCATCATTTTTTAGTGGAAAACCTGTAGCTTTTGCTGCTTTATGTTTTATTAAAGATGGCAAAATTCAAAGCATGCTTCGATATAGTGGACATTACTTGCCAGGAGAAGAAGAAGAAAGTTCATTCAAAAAACAACTGAAGACTAATTATCTTATTACAGAAAAAGCTTTTAATGTTCTAAAAGTTGATAGCAAGGGTTATTTAGTACAAACTATTTCCATCTCCTCCAAAGAAAAAGTTGAAAATTTATATGATATTATTGCAGAGCTGGGAGAATTTTGTAGGCCGAGGTTGCGGCTTATTAGCGACGGTAAAAGTGTTCCAACCGCAACACTCGTAGATACTCAGCTAGTGGATATTACAATAGCTGAATCAAACTTAAAAAGTGGTTGTACAATATATGCTCTTGAAATGAACTATACTCCTCATCATCGGATATACCCTACTAGCAAATTTGAATTGATAATTAACGATTAATTCAATTTTTTATAAAATTAAGGGCATGTGGCCAGCAATTCTGTGTAAAATATTGCTGACCCTTTATTTTTGAGCTCCACAGCTTCTAAAATTTCATGACTCTTCTTCGCTTTTAAGTTATTGCTAAAAATTTGTCTCCTTAGCAATTACTTATTCACAATATTTAACTAAATTATATTCGTGATGTTTCGCATTTTTATAAACCCAGCTTTATAGATTTTTTTTATATTCAGGAAGAACTGGCAAGATTAAAGCAAGCTTTTTCTAATCAAAAGTTCTGAATGCGTCTACCCGCCTCCACTTTTTCCGCAATACCTCCATAACAGCCTTTTTGCTATTGCGCAACTTTTTACAAAAGCGTTCGTCACTATAATTTTTTTGCTTTTGAAGAAAAAGCCAAGATAACGATCAGGTTGGGGCTTAAAAGCGTAGATCCCATCTCCTTCATTTCTAAATTTCATTTCGTCGAAGATTTTTCCCTGATTTCCCATTGACAAAAAAGTTTGAGCAGTTTTCTCTGTTTATTTTTTGGTTGTTCTTTGAAGTATTCAGGTGCTAGGTCCTTTATGATCCTAAAACCACTCAATCCTAAATAAGGGAGCGGAAGACTGGGCGCAAGCTGTTGAACGGCAAATCAAAGCTGGCAAGTATAAGTCTGATCGAGTCAATTACCAGGGCACGTTCCTGGAGCTAGTCGATCGCTACAAGGCTGGCGGAATCTTGGATCACTTAAAGTCTGCCAAGGATGTGCTTCGACACCTGGAATACTGGAAAGTACGCTTAGGAGTTTATGCACTCGTTCACCTGAATAGCAACTTTCTTTTGAAGGAAAGGGCTTTACTCATAATCGACAATCCAACTCAACCCCTGCTATTTGCGAGTAAGACAGCCTTCGGAAAGATTGTTATCAAAAAGCTTGGCAAGTAGTAGCAAAGAAAGCAGGGTTGGACGACGTACACTTTCATGATTTACACCCCACCTATTCCACAGAAGCATCTAAGCAAGGGGCTAGCACTATCGAATTATCAACAGCCATGAGGCATAGAACCTTGCAAATGCTAGACCGCTATACCCATATACAAGCTGAAATGACCAAGCACGATTCAGAGGGTATTGTAAAGAAGTTTAATCTCAAGAAAACCGAAGCTGTACAAGAAATCATAAATACTCAGGAGATACCTCAAGCATTGGAGCAGAATGCATAGAGGTTCAATATGAACCATGGATCAACAAGTGAAGGAAAGGGCATGAATAGATCTATAGAAGAAGCACAATCTATACTACTAGACCTGAAATCGGAGCTGCAGAAGTTTCGCGATTTTTGGATTATAGCACAGAAGGATAAACTTGATTTTGAACAACTTTCGGATGCTCAGTGGGGAGTCAAAAGTTCGAGATGTTGGCTTCATGGCTCGACTGATTTGCAAGAATCTAATGAACTTGAGAGATGGTTGTTTGATAGACCTCTTCTCAATGGTATGGCTAAAGAAAAGACTTCAAAATGCATTAAATGCTGGAAAGTATGGTCGCAACTAAAGAACAGATACTATAGCGATTTTCCAGAATATTCAAAAGGCATGATAGTTCATCTAGAAAAAACATCTCTTTAGCATGCTCAGTCAAAAACATCTTGTAAGTGGCGAATCCCAAATGATAAGATTTGTAGCAAAAATGGAATGGAGCATGAAATGATGAATTGTGTGTTTTTGGCTTCTACACTTTTGTTTCACTACATCAACGTTCCCGTCACCAATATGAGAGAACTTCCGAAGGACACGTCTGAAATTGTTTCTCAGGCATATTTCTCAGAGCAAGTGAATGTGATTGAAGAAAACCTTGATTGGACAAAAGTAGAAACAACAATAGATCATTACCAAGGCTGGGTCAAGAGTAATCAGCTTTGTCACGAGCAAAACAATTTTTATGAAAATTCTTGTGCAACTGCAAAGGTCAATCGTTGTATGGCGCATCTTTATCATGTACCCGATACGATCTACGGTCCTATATTGACAATCCCATTTGAAAGTGTCTTAAAAGTTATCGATCTCGGAAATGACAACAATAGCCGGTGGGTTAAGGTTCTTATGTTTGATGAGCGCGAGGCATTTATTCAACGTGGCGACATTATCTTAAATCAGGCTGTCATTAGTCGTGATCAGATTGTGCCATTTAGCCTCCAATTTTTAGGATTGCCTTATACATGGGGAGGTCGTTCTAGCTTCGGATACGACTGTTCTGGCTTTGTTCAAATGTTATATCGTCAAATGGGCGTGTATCTACCAAGAGATGCTAAGGATCAGGTTAAGTGGGAAGGGTTGGCACCAATCGAAATAAACGATATGCTACCTAGTGATTTGATATTTTTTGGCTTAAGTGAGGATAAAATTCGCCATGTGGGAATGTATATAGGATCTGGCCAATTTATTCATGCTACCGTCGCGGAAAATGCTCCTTACATCCATATTAGCAGCCTATCTGATCCGGAATGGAATGGTTCGGGTAAATGGATTTATCGAACAGCACGCACCTTAAGGAAAAAAAACAATGCTTAGATATTTGATCGCTTAATTTTTGTCTTTATTTTATCAATTGATTGCGAACGTTTTTGAGAGAATAATTTCACCGATTACAACCCAAATTTTTGAACAGATGTTTTATTCTTGGAGAGAAAAATAATCCTGTGCCCATAGAAGATTCACGGTAGATTTCCATTAGCTATTGGGAATTTGACGAAAATATGCATTAAGGTTGCCTCATTTAAAAAAAATGATGCTCGTAGGCGTTTAAGAAGGCATTGATTAATGGTCTGCGCAAGGTAACAATAGCTATTCATTTTGCTCTCGCCTGATAGCTGGTGTCACGAATGTTTTTTCAAAGCATAGTTACGGGTTAGCAATCGACATTAATCCTCTTTACACCCCTTATTGCAGAGGATGACTACTCATCCCCGAAACAAGCATCCCTATCTCGATAAAGGAAACCGTATTAAAGGTATGATTTGTCCAGATACGGTTTGCTACAAAGCCTTTACTAAAAGAGGTTGGAAATGGGGCGGTGATTGGCAAGTCGAGAGAGCATATGTCAATTATCTTCATTATGAAAAAGATCTTAAAGATGTTTCAGAAATGTTTAAGTGAAACTACTCACAGCCATTTATTTTCTCATAGCATTTATTTCCCATGGTTACTGTATTGCTATTAACAGCATGGAAAGCCATTTACAGCTATTAGTCGTTACTACTGAAAGTTGGGAGGAGAAGGGCGGATACATGCAATTGTTTGAGAAGGCAGATCAAGATAAAAAATGGGTTCTTATTGATGAACCCCTTCCTGTTGTTATTGGAGAGTCTTGAATGGCCTGAGGTATCGGTCTAGATGGGCAGCTGCTAATCTTACTTTGGTTGATGGTTATAGATATGAGTTAGAAATGCCAACAAAGACTTTGATGATTTTACAGAAAGAGCACACAGCGATTACTCCAACGTTTTAGAATTTGCGGTTTATAACAGAGGATTGCTTAGATAGATAATGATGAAGCACGGGCTTTAAGGACTCTCAACTGAATGGTGGCATTTTGATTTTAAAGGATGGTAAGATGATACCAAGTTTCCTCCAGTAGATGTTTCTTTTGATAATTTGTGATAACTTCCACGCCTTTATTCATCATAATCATCGTATAAAAATTAGTTTTTCACTTCAAAAAAGATCCGAATGAGAACCTGTTCTTGCAAAGATAATTTCCGTTTCTGTCTTTTTATAGACCAGTAGCCAATCAGGCTCAATGTGGCATTCCCAGTAACCCACATAATCACCCTTTAGCTTATGATTGCGATTTTTTGGTGGCAGCGGTTCTTCAAAAGTTAAAAGCCTCATCACTTCTTTGAGTTTCTCTATATCCTTGCCTCGTTTCTTTGTTTTGGCTACTTCCTTTTCAAACAGGCGTAGATGAATAGGTTTAAGCATCTAGATACCGAGTTTTTTGAAGAGATCATCGATATTGTCGCTTTCAACTAGATTTTCGCCCGTCTCAATTTGTTTTATAGCTTCAAGGGTCTCAGCATTTGGAGTGTTGGTACTATAAAGATGTTCGTGTATCCATCCAATAATGATCTCCCGCATGCTTTTACCTAAAACTGCGGCAAGAGCTTTAAGCCTTTTATGATCTTCTTCCGGAACGTCTATAGTCATTCTGGACATATGACCTTTTGCAGACATAATTCCCCTCCATCGTTCTTTATTTTTAAAATACCAGAAATAAAGAAATAAGGAAACAAAAACATGAAAAGTCGCGAAAAATTTTTAATGGCTTACTGGGCAACCAGGCACGCACGGAGGTCATGCATAGCATAAGGAATTGATTGCGCGGTTCACTGACATGCAGATTTTCCCAACAAAATCCCGCAGAGTTCAATAGCCTTTTGGTTTTAAATCCTTTGCCGCTATTACGCCTAGCGGCTGAATAATATTGGGTATGTCGGTGTTCTCCCGCCCTCATCACCCGTCGGCCCCTGGTTCAACTCCAGGTTGTCCTACTTTTTTACCAGTACTCATGCGCGCTTTTGAGCAAGACTGAGGTTGAAACAATAAAGCAAGGTATCCCATGTTCGAGAAAACATGCGACGCAAAAGCTAGGACGAATAACCATTAACCGCGTAGGCAAGCCGGCTAGGGCAAACTGTCCATGCCGGCTACAAGGTGGAAAGCCAACTGGGGCTAAGATAACAGAAGGATCAGCTATTCAGAGAAAAGCTTCATGGAAGCATGGAATGCGTCCTAAGGCCATCCTAGAAGGAAGAAGAGCTTTTCTTGAATATATTCTTTCAAGAGAAAGTTTCATTGACGGCCTTTGGTAGTTATTTAAAGAGATTAGAATACGTTCCGGTTCTTTCAAAATGATCTCTTCCTCAGTTTTGAGATAAACAAGCAATCAGCCAGGCTCAATATGACATTCCCACTGCCCTTTAAACTTTCCAAAGAGTCTGTGTTTTCTGTATTTTGGTCTGAGAGGTTTTCGCGAGCAAGCTTCTCAGCTACTTCGAAGAATTTTTTCATGTCTTTTCCTCGTTTTTCTTGTTGATGCAATTCTTTTTTGAATTGGTTGCGATAAGAAATTTTGAGCATTTATTTGAGACCAAGCTTATCAATAAAGTCATTGAAGTTCTTGCAACGCACTAAATCTTTTCCTTCATCCGTTTCTTTAAAGGCTTTTAATGTCTTATCGTTTGGTTCATTATCACTAAGCAAATGATCTCTAAGACAACTAAGAATAAGGTCTTTAAGAGTGACTCCCATAAAAGCTGCCATAGCTTTAAGTCTCTTATGCTCTTCATAGGGCATATCTATGGTCATTCTTGCATGTTCGTGATGATGTTGCTGTGCAGTCATACCTTCCCTCCTTTCCTGTAGTTTAGCACATTTGTACTCTTCTGTGAATGATGGAAAGGAAAATGAAATTTTTTATATGGAAAAATGGAAATAAAGATTAACGTAGCATTACTAAAGATGAAACTGGATCCTCTCAGGTGTAAGGCTAAATTTTTTATGGATACAAGCTTTGCCTGTATCCATCCTTTTCTGGCTAAGCCTGAATAAAATAGCCATGCCCGTTGACTTGGTCCAGTTTAAATATATGCCCTTTATCAACCAGAGCTTGAACAATACGACGCAGCCACAGCTGCTTTTCTTCTTCCTCAGTAATGAACACTTTAGCAGAAGGAAGTCCAAGGGTGCTATATATACTAAAAGGATCTTTGCTTGTGTTTAAAACAAAGTAACGCTTACCTTTAGTTGATGCTTGGTCAGAACTATTTTGAATAAGTCTGTTCATTTCAGCGATAACATCTTCTGCGACTTCTCTTAAAGTAACAGTTTGCTTTTCCCATTTTAAATCACTTTCTTCGGTTAAATCTAAGCCCAAAGAGGCTAAGTCAACTTGTATAGGCTCTTTGCCGGTCACCACACCTTTGTCGGTATAAAGAGTACGCAACCGCTTGTCATCTTCAAATTCTTTTAAACGGCGGGCCTTAGCTTCTTTTGCCTGCACTGTAGAGATGGCAACTCCTTGTTTACGAGCTTCTGCAATTACAATGTCGATCTGTTCCTCCGATACACAATGAACCAAACCACGACTTCCGTTAAAGTCACCAAGAAAACCATTTTTGTTAAAGTAACCAAGGAAACCATTTATTGCACTATTCATATGCTCAAGGTCAATAAGAGCAACACGTCTAGGGCCATGAAACTCAGGAATTTCATTTAGAATAGGAATATTGCGCCAGGTAACATCATTAAAACCTGTCTTTGCTACGAAGATGGCAAGTTGGCGTGCTGTTTCATTTAATTCTCTAGAGTATGTATGATAAAGTTCTTCCTGTGCACTTTCATTAGGATTAAAGTCAAGACTCTCTTCAGCAATGAGTGTGTAAGCTACTCCGCTGACTTCAACATCAAATTTTCTGCCATGAGGTATAATTAATAGACCTAAGTCATTAGCTAAGCATACCTTCTTCGCTTCAATCATATTATCAAAGCGCTCATTACTAATGGCTTTAGAATTTAGCCACTTACCACCTCGAAAAACTGAAATCCCTGGGCGAGCCATTTTATAAACAACATTTGAGGTTTCTTTAATTCTGAAAACTAAATTATTTCCTTTTGCTAGCCATTTTATAGCTTCATCATCTTCTCTGCTAATGATCTTGGGAATAAGTTGTTGGATCTTGGCTGCTGTAACCTCTGAAATATTTATCCCTTTTTCAAGTTTTTGCTTAGGATCGATGAGCTTAAAACTATGCTGTGAGCGCAAAGCAGTCTTTGCGATAAGCATGATGAGCGGAATAATGATAGTAAAATAAGAAAGAAATCTTCCCACTCTTGCTAAGACAGAAGATCTTGTCTCTGAGAGAATAACTTTTTCTTGTCCTGTTTTTGTACGACCTTGAATTACCTGAGCCTTCTTTCCCCCTAAATAAAAATAATTATCTACCTTCTCAAGAAGGAAAAGAGCAGTAGACTTTGGAGAAGTTTGATAAGTTATAGGGGTAAAAAAACTTAATTTAGACATTTATAGTTATCCTAATTTTATGACATAAGCTTGAGAAAATTTGCCTTAGAGCACGAGCAGCTGGTTCTTCCCACAACCTAGCGATACACCTCTCGCCTATGTCCAATTTCAACAACCAGGACGATTAGAACACTTTTTTGATGGAATACACAATACGATAATCTCCCGAACGTATGCGATATAAAGCAGTTTTTTGGCCTTGTAACTTAATGCTTCCTGAAGGCATCTGATCATCTGCTAACATGCCAATTTTTTCCATAATTCTAGAGCGATCTGTTTTGGGAACTTTCTTAAGGAATTTTTCGGCGCTCTCGGAGATTTCAATTTCATATTAAACGCTCTCTTGCTTTCTTCCAGGAAGATGTTTTTTCCTCTCCACCCTCAATGCGCTTTAGAGTTTGATAAGCTTTTTCAGCCAGCCAATCATCCTCGACTTTTTCCATCTTCTCAAATGTTGCAAGAAGCATGAATTGCCGCATAGTGACCCCTAACTTAGCACAAGCTATTTTTAAATACGCATGTTCCTCTGGATCCATATCTAGGGTTAAATGTGCTTTGTGTGTATTAGCCATAACTCCAAAACCTACTTTATTCTACAGAAACGCAGAAATCCGTGCAATTCATGTATTGGGTGTTACTTATGAAATGCTAACCCGCTATAGTTACAAAGGCGGACAAAAAGTGTCTGCCCAATATGCTAGCCTGGAAAATGGAGGCACAGCCATAGCTGATCATTTGCTGGGGGGGGGGGGGGGGAAAACAGATGAGGTGGCCCATATTTGGGAAAAATGTGGAGCAAAAGCTAGAACGAACAACCCTCAGCCATGCAGGCAGCTCGCTATAGAAAACGGCCTAGGTTGGCTACATGGTGAGAAGCCAACAGGAGCTAAGGCAAAAGAAGGATCGGCTATTCAAAAAAAGATGAACCATCTATGTTAAAAAAATGGTTCAAAGGTATGTGTTTTTCTTTGGAAGCTAAGGAAAAAATGAGGAAACAGTTCCTATCTAAAGGGCTAGATAGAAAGATGTATCTCAAGAAATAGTTCAAAAGCGATTAACAGAAATATATGGCAAGTAAAATAGTCATCCAAACAAAACGACTTATTCTACGTTCTTGGATAGAAAATGATTTAGAAATTTTTGCTCAACTAAATGCCGATGAGCGCGTTATGGAATATTTTCCTTATAGGCTAAATAAGGAAGAAAGCGATCAAATGGCAAAGCGCATGCAAGCTAAGATTGAGGCAAAAGGTTGGGGATGCTGGGCCGTTTCTCGTCTAGATACACAGAAGTTTATTGGATTTATAGGTCTGAATACAGTGGATAAACCTACTTTTCCTCTTCATTTTGCTCCTTGTACAGAAGTAGGATGGAGATTAGCTTATGAGTCTTGGGGCAGGGGATACGCTACAGAAGGCGCAGAGGCATGCCTTAGATATGCTTTTGAAACATTAAAGCTTGGTGAAATTGTTTCATTTACAGCTGCTCAAAATCTTCGTTCTATGGCCGTGATGAGAAAAATTGGAATGCATCATAATCCCGCTGAAGACTTCAATCATCCCAGGATCTCAGAGGGCCACTGGCTAAGAAGGCATGTCTTATATCGATTAAAGGCAAGCGAATGGCAAAAAATGATAATAGGTAAGAAAGATAAATAGTTAAAGAAGAGAGGGGTTAGAGATTAACAGCACTTTTTTTCAATTTATCTCATTTTTTTCTGCGCTAACTCATGTCGAAAGGATTGTACAATTTTTCTATGATTTTCTTTGCTATAGCTATGAGAATGTCTAAAATGCAGTCGGCTATTTATTTGTACAACCGAGCTTTTCTTATTTTGTATATTTGCCTGCTCCTAAGGATTGTTTGCTAAGGATATTAGCTATCCACCATCTTCTAAATAAGCTTATCGATTGTTTCTTTATATATAAAAATGCTTATTTAGTTTTGCTTAAAGTTTGCATTTAGCTTCTTCAAACGACGAATATGTCTATAGAAAAGCTCTTTCCGAAGAACACTTTTTTCTTAAGCGGTACTTAAAAAAAATTTAAGGAAAGCGTTAGCGCTTTCCTTTCTTTAAAATCTCCTAACATACGTTTGGTAGAGAACATTTTTAAGTTTAGTCAGCTATCTTAAAACTAGTTGTTAAAGCTGATTTTTCTATTTCCTTGCCACCTTATACTTTTTTGTAAATAAAGAGCAATTTTTGATCATTATTTAAGCCTCAATTTTATTTTTAAGATTTAATCTAAGCTAAGTGGAAAGCAAAAGGTACCTTAAGGTCACAGGAGATCAAGCAAAGAAATTCGTTTGCTCTTATAAAAAAAATAGTGAATTTATAATAGCAAATATATAAGTTGATTTACGAGCTTAAACCTTAACCTAAGGAGAGAATATGAAAACATTAGACATTGTTACAGCAATTTTACTAGCAGTTGGAGGTCTTAATTGGGGTTTAGTAGGGTTATTCGACTTTAATTTGGTTGAGTTTGTCTTTGGTCAATTCCCTGCAATAGCAAAATTAATTTATGCCCTTGTGGGAGGAGCTGCTGTCTATCAGCTTTTCCAATGGAAAACGCTCAAAAGTTGTTGTAGATAGAATTTTTAGAGAATAGTAAAAAGAGATATAGTAAATTTACTAGGCGCTAGCCCTCTATTATAAAATTAAATAGAGTAGCAAAAATTTTACTGCTTCAATTAACGTATCCCTGCAAGGTATGTAGGGATACGCCAGGATGGCTGAGGGTAAGGGGAATATAGAAAATTTCTCCCTAAGCAAAAAATCATAAATTTGCCTAGCCTTTATTAAAATCCAAAGCCAACACTCTAAAATTTTTACTTAAAAGATAAAATTCATGTTATTGCGGTCAATGAAAGGTTCTTTTATCTGTCTAAAAATAAATTTAAAATGATAGGCTTTTGAGTAGCTCTTTATGCAAACATATACTTATGCTTAATAAAGAGCATGTTTATAAAGAAAGGACTGGCGATAAGGATTAATACACTTTTAACCCATCTAAACAAAGATTATTTAGACCGTATAATTAAAAGACTAACAACGGGCATTATTTGATCAATTATTTAGGAAAGATTTTAAAGCCTGGGTATTGTTAGATAGCTGATCGTACTAGCTAAAGCAGCTCCTACCAGCACATCGTAAGGCCAGTGAGCTTTTATAAGCGCGCGGCCGATTGCTACTCTTATAGCGGCAAGATAGGAAAACGCAACAGCTGGGGAGAGGATAGAATGGCCATATCTTACGATCAAAAAGGCAGGGCCTAAAAAAGCTGCAGCTGTGTTGTCTGAGGGAAAAAAGCGATTGCTTCCCGTCGGCCGTTCTTCAGGAACGCTTCTTTTTAAAATTTCTAAACAAATCTGGGTAATGAGGGTGGAAAGAGCCAGCCAGCCAAAACTTTTGCAATCTTTTTGGAGGAGAGCATAGCTGCCTGAAATAACTTAAAGGGTTACCTCGCCGATATCAGTATAAGCTGCAATCTATGAACGTTGGCAGGGATTAATAGTTGGAAGGTAAGAACTAAGCATATTTGGTTGAGCTCCACCTGCTGGCTTAAAGTATTCTATGTTTGGATAAACATTCAGCTAAAAATTCCTTAAGTTAAAGATGGCTGGAGATTTTTTTAACTTTTAGCTTGGCTAGGGTAGCATCTATGAAATTTTGTAAAGAAAAAGAATAAGGTAAAAAAATCTTTTCTATCTTAAGTGATTACAGCTGCTATGAAAAGTGGGTCATACTTTTCTCTGTTCTAGCAAAGGCTTTTTTCGTGGAAAATTTTTAATCTACGAATGAACGAGTGCTAGAAAAAGCTTATTACTTGCTTCTTATTTAAATAAGCGATTAGAAATAGGAGTAATCGATCTGCTCGTCTTTGCGCGGCCCCTTTATTCTCCAGGCTAACTGGAAGCCAAAGGGTTCAAAATAAACCTTACCGGAATAGATATCTTGCTTACAAAAGTAGGAATTTAAAGAGGATAAAAGGTGTGGATTAGAAGGAACTAAATGAAGGAGGAAGATTGGCCGGCTTGCTCCTTGCCGCAAATGTTCTAAAGAGATTCTGCAAGCTTTAAGGTCTAATCCCCATTGATATACATTGTAAAAATTAAACTGCATTCCTTGCTGATTATGCCACGTTCCTCTTTCATCAAAGATTAATAGAGTATGACTTTGCTTTGTTACTTTCACTTCCCCTCGTCCTTGCCCATTCCATCCTTTTTCATCGTTTGAGTACGTTTGAGAAATAAATGTGAGCTTTGTAATGCTCTTCAATTTTTTCCAAAATGCCAAAAGTATCTGATGGTTTTGCTCTTGAGTTATAAATGCCATTAGAAAAAATTTACTCCTTTTGCTTTTCCTGTCCACAAACATGTGTGTGGCAAAAGCGTTAAATAATTTATCTAAAAACAACAGAGATAGATATTTCAAAATCCTAGGAAAGTTTAAGTGTGACATATACACAGTTTCATTAGCAAGCAATCCTCTTAAGGATTTTTATGTTGACCCTTAAGATACTTCAAAAATTGGATGAGCTAAAAAGTTTAAGCTTTCTTTTAGAGGATTGAATTTTGATGGGTTCGAAATACATTTTGCGGCCACATCCTACTTTTATTTTCTCTTGCTAAGAGGCAGCAGAGCTCTTTTCTTAGATATTTTATTCGTTTAGCATATAAGAGATTTTTTAAAATGGCTTTTAAAAGTTTTTTATTGTAGCTAGGTAGAAAGATCCTCAAACTGATAAATAACTAGATTATATAAGCTTACATCTTCTAAACTTTTAGCTAAGCAATTAGCTGCTTTTTAATTGTTTTAAAGCAATATGAGAGGTAAAAATGCAGATTTTTCCTGATTCCGCACCCAATCCTCAATCCAAGAAAGAGCAAATTATTGCTTTATTTTTAAAGGGGGTTACCGAGGTGGATGAGATTGCCCGTTTAACAGGAGCTAGGCCGACCTATATAGGTTCTTTGTTGCAAAAAGAAGGGTTAATTAAAGGATATTTTGATTTATATACTTCTAGCCAGTTCTTCATGAATGCTTATTCAAAGAACTTTGCCAATCGGCTAGGCTTTAAAGATTCCCTAGCTGTTCAAAAAAGTCTTAGAGTGCTTACCCGCAATTATAATAAGTTCAAAAAGAGTGGAGATCGCGCTGGACAGCACCATACCTTAATCATGGCACTTACCATGTTCAACCGCGCCCGTTGGATGGGGAAAAATCAAGAAGCAGAAGCTTTTAGCCAATGGCTTATTGAGCATTTAAGCCTAGAAAAATAGCTTTGCCTGCAAGCTTTCTTCCACATTTTAAGGTTCTCTTTTTTTGTAGATAGATTTAAAGTTATTCATAATGAGTCTCAACTATTTACTAAGAGGTGAAAATGTCTAACATGCCCAATCATCTCGCTTCTTCTTTAAGCCCCTATCTTCTTCAGCATCAGTATAATCCTGTCGATTGGTATCCCTGGGGTAAAGAGGCTTTAGAAAAAGCCACGCATGAAGACAAACCGATCTTCTTATCCATTGGCTATTCAGCCTGCCATTGGTGCCATGTAATGGAAAAAGAATCCTTCGAAGATAAAGAGGTGGCAGAACTACTAAATAAGCATTTTATTAACATTAAAGTAGACCGAGAAGAGCGGCCTGATCTAGATCGTCTTTACATGTCGTGCGTGCAAGCAATGACAGGCCATGGGGGGTGGCCCATGTCTATCTTTATGACGCCTAATCTAAAACCCTTTTTAGCAGGCACCTACTTTCCTCCTACTTCCCGCTATGGGATGCCAGGGTTTCGCTCTTTGCTACAGGAAATCATCCTGCAATGGAAACATAATCGCACTAAACTTACTGGTTCCTCGGAAAAAGTTTTTCAATATTTATGGGAAGAAGAGAGCCAACATCAACAATTTCATGGTTCTCTTTCTAATAAGCTTCTCGAGCGGCTTGTAGAAGACTGCCAAAAGGATTACGATTCTGAATGGGGTGGTTTTGGAAAAGCGCCTAAATTTCCTCAGGCTGGAGCGTTTTTTGCCCTTCTGCATCAATATCATCACCACGACCAGCCAGAGAATTTAAAAATGATAACCCATACTCTTGAGCAAATGGCACGCGGGGGTATTTACGATCAACTAGGAGGGGGCTTTCATCGCTATTCTGTCGATGAGAAGTGGTTAATCCCTCACTTTGAGAAGATGCTTTACGATAACGCTCTTTTAAGCCGCTTATATTTGGAAGCCTATCAGCTTACTAGGCAAAAAAGCTTCCTTGATGTTGCTTTGCATACTTTGCAATATTTATTAAGAGAGATGCGCGATCCTTTAGGGGGCTTTTATTCCGCTGAGGATGCAGATTCAGAGGGGGAGGAAGGAAAATTTTATCTTTGGTCTCTTGCTCAAATAGAGGAGAGTTTGCAAGATCCTCAGCTCTTTTGCCATACCTACGGAATAACAAAGGAAGGAAATTTTGAAGGAAAAAATATTTTACATCTTCTTTCGCCTTTAGAAGCCCTCTCATTTCAAGAGCAAGAAAAATTGGCTGTAGATCGTCAAATACTTTTGGAGAAGCGCAACAAACGTATCAGGCCTGGCTTAGATGATAAGATTCTGGTCGACTGGAATGCTTTGCTGATTTCCAGCCTAGCCAAAGCCTACCAAATCACAGGAGAATCGTTATACTTGGAGTCCGCTCAACAAGCAGCACAATTTATTGAAAATAATATGATTCACGAAGGTCAATTGTATCATTTATGGCGAAGAACTTTAGGATCTACACCAGGTTTTTTGGAAGATTATGCTAACTATATTCTAGCCCTTCTAGATCTTTATGAATATGATTTTAATATAAACTGGTTGGAAAGGGCTCAAAACATGATGGAAAAAATGAGAGTGCTTTTCTGGGATCCTAAAGATAAAGCTTTTTTTGCATCCTCCCTAGCGCATGGCTCGCTTTTGGTGCGTAAAAAAGTCTTTAATGATGATGCTACTCCTGCTGGCAATGCTCATGCAGCCCTAGCTTTTCTTCGATTAGGTAGCTATTATGAACGTAGGGAATATAATCAGATGGCTGAGCAAATTCTTTCTTTGCATGCCACGGCAATGCAACAAGCGCCTAAATGGTATGGCACCCTGCTATGTGCAGTTGATTGCTATCTTTCTTCAATGCAGCAAATCGTCTTGCTAGGAGATGTACAAGATAAAAAAATTCAAAACTTGCTTGCTGTAATTTATAGTGAATATCTCCCTCACAAAGTTGTGTCTTTGGTTAATAAAAGCTCTCAAGAGTTGCCTGTAAACAAAGGTAAGGAAGGCGACCCAGGCACTGCCTTTGTCTGTTATCAACAACGCTGTTTTCCTCCCACTTCAGATCCTAGTAAGCTACATTGCTTATTAAAGGAAGGAGCCGCATTGTGAAAAGCTAAGCTAAATCTTCTTAACCTGTAAGCTATAATGCTGTGGGGGCAAAGCTTTTAAATAGACTGCTAATACAAAAAAAATTTCCTTGAGTCTACACAGATGAGAAAAGTTTGAGCAAAAGACTAAAGAAGGGTAGCTCCAATTTAGGCAAATAAGATGGCAAGTTGAACGAGCCATATCTTGGTTGCAAAGGAAATTGTGGCGCATCTTATAAACTTTTAAGCAGCTTTTTGTGTAATCACACACTTAATAAAAAGTTTGTTTTTACGGAAAAAACCAGGCGGGAAAAAGGTTGATTTCTTTTTTGTTTATATGGGCAGAGTTTCTTTAAAAGGCATTAGCTAGTCCAACCTGATTTACCCTAAAAAACTCCATCATTGCATCAATTTTAAAAAGAAAAAATGTAAATTTCCTTTTAATGGTAAGCTAAAAAAGTAGAAATCCAAAAATTTTTGTTAGTGAGAATGAAAATAGGCTAAAATTTAAGAGTTTTAGAGCAGGAGGTAGCCTTCAAGATAGGATTATAAAGCAATTTAAAGAAGAAATTAAGCTTTTTTAGCCTGAATAAAGATGTTTGGGAG
>NZ_JAEMUE010000064.1:0-1283 GCF_018342435.1 Neochlamydia sp. AcF65 | reverse complement strand
CAGGGTGTTTTGATGAGAATTATTTGATAAACACCTTACCTAGTAATCCTCTCAAATAATTAGGTGCATAAGTGGCATTCCGTCTAGCATCGGTAATCCCTCGCCCTGAATCCATCGTTCTTATTATATTAGTAGCTAAGCGTCTGATTAAAGCCATGTTCTCAGCACTAAAGCCTACATCACTTAATGAAGCATCTTCTTTAAATACCACGTCCATTACATGGTGCAAACTATTTTCTATCGCCCAGTGCGCTCGGATCCACTTAGCAAATTCTTTGGCCCCTGCTTTTCGGCTAGATCCATAATAGCGGATAGCTTGTTCTACTTTATCTGCTACCTTCCGTTCAGAACGTACTTCAATCATGGACTGCAAATGCCATTTCTCCCGTTGAGGAAGCCACTGTAGGGCATTGGCTACGCATACATGACGACTTTCTATGCGACCACGATTTTTCTCATAAGTTTCCTCTCGAGTTATTCCCTCTACTCCCTGGTAATTAACTGCTTTTGCTTGCTCAAAGAAGTTATACGCTTCTGCTTTAAGATGGCCTTGGTTACCTTTAATTCCTACTATATAGTCCGCTCCTTTATTCAAAATCTCATCAATGGTATCTATATGGGCATAAAGTGCATCCATCGATACAATCGCTCCACTGACATCCATAGCCTCGAGCAAGGCGGGCACTGCTTGGGTTTCAATAGCTTTTTCAGGTACTTTCTCTTGAGCAATTACTAAGCGTCCTTCGGCAGCAAATATCTCGACAATATGCGTGATATTCTTATTATCTGAAACGCCTTTTAGCCGCTTTCCATCCATCACTAATAGCTGATCTTTCATTTCTTGCGGTAAGCCTTGCAGCCAGCGATTAATCAATTCCTTAAATGCTTGTGGATGGACCCTAGCAAGAAACCACCAGAGAGTATCATAAGAAGGTGCAGCTACCTTTAATCCTATTAGATCAGCAAACCAGCTGGCCCTTATTTCTGCAAAATGAGCAATTTCAGCCACGGTATTACATCCTGCTAGATACCCAGAAAGTGTAATCAAAAACAAATACCATATAGGATAAATACATCGCTTGCTTATACGAGGATCTGGAAAATCTGCAAAGTTAGATCTTACGCTTTCTCTAAATCTCTCTAAATCAATCTCTTCTTGCAAATCAGCAAAGTTTTTATCAGTGGTTTTTCTTCTGGCCATTGTTACCTCCTTCTTTTAGAAAGAAGATAATTCTAGATTTATGTAGCATTTGTCAAATCTTTCTCATCAAAACACCCTGTAT
>NZ_JAEMUE010000063.1:0-122560 GCF_018342435.1 Neochlamydia sp. AcF65 | reverse complement strand
CTCCCAAACATCTTTATTCAGGCTAAAAAAGCTTAATTTCTTCTTTAGATTGCTTTATAATCCTATCCTGAAGGCTACCTCCTGCTCTAAAACTCTTACTTTTTAGCCTATTTGCATTCTCACTAACAAAAATTTTTGGATTTCTACTTTTTTAGCTTACCATTAAAAGGAAATTTACATTTTTTCTTTTTAAAATTGATGCAATGATGAAGTTTTTTAGGGTAAATCAGGTTGGACTAATTAATTAAAGAGGGATTTTAAATCTTCATTTCAAGCCTTCTCTTGAAGAAGAAAAAGATTAAGCATAAAAGAGTAGATATGTATGTTAATCGATAGGAAAAGGGCAAGCTGCTTTACTTTTAAGTTGACCTTTTAAAAAGAAGGACCAATCACTAAGGAGACTTTTAGCTTGCGGCGACTTCTTCTTGGGCAATAGTTTTTTTCTCTTCTTCAACATTATCTTTATGGGGCGGTCTTGAAGGAGGAGGGCTTTTATCTTTTTTCAGCAAAGCTTCTTTCTTTCTTCTTTCTCTTTGGCTTAACAGTTTTTCTTCGTCGTGTTGATCATCTATAGGACTAGTTTTTGCTTGTTGAAGGGCTTCTTCTGCTGTTTGGTCAGGAGGGACAGCTTCTGGCTGTTCTGGAGAAGAAGAGAAGTTTTTCTTCCACATCTCCTGAATTTGTTGAAGAGCAGCAGCCTTTCCCTCATATTTTTTGAGTTTAGCCTGTAATTCTTTATCTTGAGCCAAAGAGCCATGGTGTTGCAGCTGATAAAGGCGTTCTTTATAATAATCTAAAGAGATCGGCTTAGGTGCTCCTAGCTTGCTATATTTTTTTAATATTTCGTTAAGGCTACCAGAAGAGGTGGTGTTTAGAACAATAGCTTCTAATTTTCCTCGCGTCTCTTTTTTTGCTTGTCCTAGGCCTAAGTCAAGCGCATACTGGCCCAAGTGATTCAATTGATCATCATTAAAATGCTGCAGATATTTATGACGGCGCTCGTCAGTCTGCATATTACTAGGAAAGAAGACTGTAAACTTTAATTCTTTACCCCCTACCTGGAGGATTTTTATCGCACTTTTTCCGTCGGAAGATAAGTTAAAGCCTTGAAAAATCTTTTGTTGAGCTTCTGTGGGTGGCTGAATCATAAGTTTTGGGCTAGCTTGATGAATAGGATTAACCATAGAATCTCCACGAGTTAGAAATAAGCATCCAACCACTATTATACTTGTTTATAGAAATTAAGGATATAACTTTATTATGAATAGTCTTTTAAATATATAATATGGAATTATTTCTTTCTAAATAAGAGAAACGAATAAACTTTTTCCTGTTTATGCAAGCGATCACAGGATACCCCCAGCTTTAGAGAGGATTCTGTGGGCATCTGCAAGGTCAAAATATTTGCAAATAGCTTTTTTCTATTTCTTGCATGCTTTCTAATATGCATTATCTTCTTACTATCAAGAGCTTAAGTACATTCTCTCACGATGATTGCTGCCTGTTTATATATATCCGTAGCTGTTAGAAATCTTGAGACGTAAATGATCTAATTGCTTCTTTACTACAGCAGGGAGCATGCTAGTTCTTATCCTCTAAGCTATTAGCATTGCTCTTGAGAGGCTCAAAATTTACATTTTTTATTCATTGCTAGATGATTAGCGTATAACCCTGGTCACTGATAGGCTAGCTGTCTACCTTCATCATTTTCCCCCTAGCCTTTAATAAATTTTAAAGCCTCATTTTTCCTATAGTCCTTAGCAAAAAAAATAATTAGGAATTTAGATAGCGTAGCTAATATATAAGGACAGCAATCATGCTCTAGATAAGCTCTTAAAGGATAAGCTCTGTATACACCTCATCTCTCACTACTTAAAGGGCCAGATCCCATGATCTTCTAAGTATCCTTAGCCTACGGAGCTGCCCTAATTCGTTAGGAAGAGCGGCAAGCTTATTATCGTTTAAGAAAAGCTCCTCCAGCTGTGCTAATTGCCCTATCTCTGGAGGTAAAAAGGTTAAACCTCCTCCTTCTAATTGCAAGCTTTTGATAGCTCTGCCATACCGTTCAATCCAATCCTTAAAAAGCTCTCCTTTTTCTGCTAAAGATAAATGCTTGATCTCTTCTTGCTCTAAGTATTCCTCCCCACCAGGTAATTTTTCCCACATTAAGAGGCGATTAATATTTAACAGATAAGAGGTGTAATTAGCTGACGTGAGATATATATTTTCCTTAGAGGTATCTTTAAATTCTAAAGAGGAAAGCGATTTGGTTAAAATAAAGGCTTGCTTAAAGATTGCCTTTACCTTTTGCAGCGTAAGAAGCTCATGATCTAGCTCATAAATTCTATCTAAGATAAAAGCAGGCTTATTAACATTTCCTTGAGGAAAATGAATTTTAGCTATTTGCCTATAGAGAGAAGGCATGACTTCACTAGCCAGAAGATGGCGCCATTTTCTGCACACGTTAGATAAGGAAGGTGTGGCACAATATTTTAAAATGGAAGTTAGCACTTCATTAGGCAAGTGCTCAAGGGCAATATCAGTAGTAGCATGCATTTTATAGCCTTTATTAAGATTTAACTTAATTTCTTTATGATGAAAAGATATAAAAAAATAAAAAACAGGTAAGAGAATAATACAAATAGCTTTATAATTTTTAAATTATGATAAGAAGGTGTTTTGGAACTCTCGCTTTTTAATAAGGCGAAAATAAAATCAAACAAAGAAGGAGTATAATGTAGGGAAGCTATCCTGTGATTTAAAGTGATAGGGAGTGGAAAGAAATCAAGCATATTTTCTCTGTCTTCTATGAAAAAGGAGGCAGGTTCTATAAACGTTTCAAACGAGACATATTAGAGGCTATCCTTTATGTAAACCATACAGGATACCAATGGAGACATCTTCCCCATGATTATCCTCATTAAAAGGCCTTAAAAATAGTGCTAACGCTTCTTTTTTTGTTTTATAGTTTGGTTTATTGCTTTCAACTCCATAACTTACCTTCCTGTTAAACAAATGAAATAGCATGCTTTATTTTTTATTAACACCCTAGGAATTAGATGTGGACCAAAAAGGCGGGATAACCAGAAATAAAAAAGCCAGGCCTTAAGCTTATGGAGAGGTTAAAGCTCTATAACAGCTAAGGGAAGGCTCCTGCATCATCAATAAGTTCGATATTTTCAATGCCTTCTAGCTTACGTAGTTCATCAATTATTTCTATAAAATGAGCTTGAGAAGCAGCCTTGAACAATAAATGAAAAATTTCTTTATCTCCTACTTTTTCTATTTGTAGGCGGCTAGAATCATAACGTTTATTTAAAGTGATTAAAATCTCTTGCAGGGAAGCTAAGTGAATAGCACCATTTTTGGCACCAAACCGTAGACCTACAGCTCGATTTTTTTTGATAAATCTTTTTTCAAGCGGTTTTATTCCAGCAAGGATGATTAGAATGAGCAGGGTTGTACTAACTGCTGCCAAGTAAAGCCCTCCTCCAATAGCTAGACCGACTGCCGCCACCGCCCATAAGCTTGCTGCTGTTGTCAGACCGCGGATCACATTTTTTAAAAAAAGGATGGTGCCAGCTCCTAGAAAACCAATTCCGCTAACCACCTGGGCAGCTACACGTGAAGGATCTAAATTAATTAATCCTTCATGCACGACTTCATGAAAAGCGTACTGCGAGACAAGCATGATAAGAGTAGATCCTAAGCATACAAGCATATGTGTGCGTAGGCCAGCGACCCAGCTTAATCGTTCTCTTTCAAATCCGATTAAGCCACCCAGCAAGCCTGATAGCAAAAGTCTCAAAATCATTTCTTCTGCAGGTAAGGCTGGAAGCATAAATATCTACCTCTAGTATGTTTACATTCTTGGATTAAGGCTGATTGGATAATATTTTATCAATACTTTCAAGTATATTTTGATTTAAGCTTGTTTTTTTGCATAGTCCTAGGTGGAAAACTATATAGACTATCGAAAAAAGGTAAAAAAGGAATAAGATAGCTCTTGTCTATACAATTTTACTTGGGTAGAGCCTTAGCAGCTAAAATTAAGAAATAGAATAAAAAAGAAAAAATTGCTTGCAGGCGAAGTTTCTATAGTTAGTTGCCTGGCTGCCGTACTCCAGCTTGTTCTTTGAAGAATTTATCTTCAAGAGTTGCTAATAATTTTAATCTAGGCTAAATCCCATTAGTCTAGAAGGTAGGCTTTACGAAGCGAATTTGTTTTATGAACATGCAATCATGCAAGGCTTATCTACATGCCAGGTAAAATTAATCTTATGAATTATACCGCTTAGAAACTTGTGAAAAAAACGCCTAATCTTCTAGCAAGCTTTGTCTTCTCAGTAAATTTTTCTTATATAAGCTTTTTCTAATTGAAAGCTTAAAGCATTCATGTTTAGCAAATCTTAAACGATTAGCTTTCCAAAGTAGATACCAAGCTACAAAACTCTAGAAAGGTCTGTAGCTTAGTATCTCCTTAGAAAAAATTGTTGCTTAGCGCTTAATTTAAGGCTGAGGAGTACCCATCATCCCATATCCGGATACCATAGTAATAATAAAAAGAATAAGAAAAACGATGAATAAAACTTTGGCGATAGTAGCGGCTATGCCTTCAATACCTCTGAAACCCATTAAGCCTGCCACGATAGCAATAATCAAAAATGTTAATGACCAATATAACATATGTATATCCTCGCTGTTAGTTTTTATCATCCTAAGATGGTATATAAAAATTTTTTCAGTGTTTGTTTTAAGCATTTTCAAATGCGTAGGCCTTATTTAATATATTTCTAGGCTTTAATTTTTTTAAAGACTAAAAAATTAAAGCTTTTTACACGTTATCGAGAACTTCTTTGCTTGATGGCTATCTTGCAAAGGCTTAGAAATAATTTAATATCAAATAAACCCCCTTAAAAAACTTGGGGCTCAAATTCTGATTGAAGAGCCTTCTCTACAGGAGAGAAACTTTCATATCATGTGAGTCATTGAAGACAAAACTCTAGATTTAAGAAACCTTGGAAGGGGGCTATGAATGGTGCAAGCAATAAATGCTATCCTCCTTCGGACTATTTTAAAACTTTTTCCAGGTTAAGCTTGATGGAGATTGAAGCAGCCTCCTGCATTAGAATTTAATGCTTTAATAATAAAGCAAAGAATGGTTATAGAGCCGTCTCGTCTCTTAAAGAGCAGAGGAGATAAAGTTACCAGGGAGGCTTAAGTCTTAAGAGGAAAACTATCTATTTGTTTTCCTATCGGGAATCAACTATCATTAAATTTCGAAAACGATTTTTTAGATTGTCCACTCAGACAGTATCTTTCTACAGCCTAGGAAAAAATGACAGAATAATCCTAATTTTATAGCAAACGGTGTTTGAAAGAAAAGCATTGCTCTTAGCTTAATGTTTCTTTAAAGATAAGGAAAATTGTTAATCTCTAATGAGGTTTTGATCTATAGAGAGTTTTTTTGTCTCGTCCTCAATAATCAATAATTCCACCTGTATCTGGATGCATTTGGCAAGCTTGACTTTTAGCATATTGCCATAGTTGTGAGGTTCTTTACATTGCTAGATACTAAAATAGCTACTGATTTTGCTATGAATAATCCGGACCTCTAATGGGTGAGCCTCCATATCCATAGGATCTTAAATCAATTTTTTTCTTGTTTCATTACCCACTATCTCTTGCCCAGCAAATTTTTTTAGCTGCCTTATATTTAAAGTAAGTTTATGAAGATAACCTCTTCTTGACGAAATAAGAAAAAATCTTTAAAAATCCAATTTTAATTTTTTTGGTAATATTTTAGGAATTTAAATTGTTTTTCTTATTGGAAGGTAAGAGGTACTTAAAATGTCTTTTCTATAAAAAAAGCATTTCAGCAAATGAAGGAAAGAAAAGGAATCGATTGAGGAATCTATCTAGACAATTATCGAGGAGAGGTAAAGAAAAATAATTGCTAAACCTTTTTCTTTTCTGCCTTTTACAAGAAAATATGCATATGACCTTAACAACCCTTTATCTTTAAAGGACGACATTATTGTGCAAGATAAACCTAAAATGCCTCCTTTTAGATGATGTCTTTGAAGGGAGGTTGATAATATTTAAGCGCTGCTTATCCAAGCTATACAAGCTAAAAAAACGCTAGCCTTTATCTATAGCTTAGCGTGTAGAAAACTTGCTTAAGAAAAATAACTAAATGCTTTGCTAAGAAAAATAGAGATCGTTTTTTTAATTTTTCACTTGTAATAATTAAAAATAGTAATAAACAACCAATGAAGTTAAAGAATTTATATGCAAATCACTTCCTCATTAGGCCCTTTGCAACCTGTTTTTTATCAAGAACCCGCCCTAGAATCAGGAGGTCCTAGTAGCGATGTCTCTTTTTCACCTTTTATAGAGCCAAGCTGCACTGCCCCTTCTTTATCTCCTCGTGGCCCGCAAATATGGCCTCAAAAGCCTATAAGAAGTACACAGGAAGAAAAGCTTTTAAAGAAGCGTTTAATAAATTATTTGGGCCAAGAAAAAGATTTGCTAGGGGAAACCATCGCTCACCTTCATGCCGAGTCTTCTCTTTATACTGCCAAAGAAAGAAATAAGCTGGCTAAGCTTGTGCCTTCTCTTAAGTTACCTTGGTTTATAGTTACGGAAGAGCAGAGGAAGGAGATAATTGAACAGGGGATAAATGTGGCTTCCTACCCGCGTTTACAACCTTTTCATAGCCTCTTGGCTACTATTGCAGATACTATAGCTTCAATCATAACTTCCTCTTTTAAAGATAAGCTAAAAATTTTAGAGACCTATTATACTAACTTTATTGCTCAGCTCCTTGAGGCCTCTAGCTTAAGGGAGCGAGAGGCTTTGCTAGCCTTGAAAGTCCAAGTCTGTGGAGATTCTGTGGGCTTTCTCCTCCTTGACATAAATAAAGCTCTTGCTATGCTTTCTATGGATGATCTAGGACTGCCTTGCCGTACTAATACGCATGGTAGGCATGCAGTGGCTTCTTTAGGAGGTCTGCATTGTAAAGGTAATCCTAAAGCTGCAATTGTTTCTGATTATTTGAAACCTGCTTGGGAGTATGCTGCTACTTCTTTAACCCAAGCTTTTTCGCTAAAATCTTTAATTGCCGCTCCTACCTCTTTCCTTAAAATTTCAAGTATAAGGATTTTCAATTGGCACGCTTCACCAGATGAGGAGGCCAAACAGATTTTTAATGAGCAGCTATGGCGCGGTAAAACTTCTTTTCAGATCTTTAAAGAATACCCTCAGCTTAAAAAGAGATTATGTAAAGCTACTGGCTTTGAGTCTTATACAATGCAGGTGGGCTATACAATAGGTCATTCTGTTGAAAACGAACGTCCTCCAGCTATTTTGTTGGTGGATCTCATCAGCATTTTAGAAATATTTGATTTGTTATGCGATGAACGTTTACTAACTGTTGGAGAGCTGATTGAAAGCTGGCCTTATCTCTTAGAGGAAGTGCATAAGCCTTATTCATCTGCTCCTGAAAAGCTTTTCCATGCCTATAAAATGTGGATGGAACAGCTACCTGAGGAACTGCGCTTAAAAGAATTTTCTTGCATAGGAGATTTTAGCTTAAAATCTGATGAGCAAGGCTTAGATCTTTTTCGTAAAGATTTTTTAGAAAATAAAGAAGAAGATAATTTTTGGCAGCTTTTAGCCATCCTCAAGTTACATCCTAGACTAGCTGCAAATGCTTCTTTAGCTTCTTTAATTGAGCTACCTTTAGCTTTGCGTTGGATTGTTAAGCTTTTTCCTGAAAAATCTATAGAAGAGCTTTTTCGTCATATTCCCCTCTTATTACAAAAAATTGACAAAGAGGCTTTTAGCAGCTTAATCCTGGCCAGCCTCCTTATTCTGCCCAATGATGGCAAAGCAGATAACTATATTGTAGAACTTTTTTGGAAAGATCAAGAACTAGAGAGCTTAAAGCTTGTCTGCATTGATAATGATCAAGCTTTTGAGCCTGCGATTATTCCAGCAGAAAAAGGGCATGGAATCCATTTGAAATGCCTGCCTTTATTGCTGAAAGGATGCATGGACCAATCTGTTGCCCCCTCACTCAAGGAATTTCTAAAAAATTTAAACCCGCTCGATTTCTTGCTGGGCTGGATTAAGCTACTCGACCAAAGAAATCAACAATATAAAAAGCTTATTTTCCAAAAACAGCTAACTAACGAAGATTTTTTAGATGAAACAGCTGAAAAAAAGTTGGATATTCCCCTTTTATTGCCGAAGGGACTGTTGACTATATTTTTTAAAAAACTGCAGCTCGTGCAGGATAAACTTAAGCAAGATTTAGTCACTCACCACGATCTTTTTAAAGTTTTGGAACCGACCGCTTTTGCCTGCTATCAAGCTCTTATGCATAAACATGCCAATCCACTCGACGCATTGCTATCTCTGCACCATCAAAGCACAACTGTTGAAGCTCTGGTCGGCACTTCTCCTTTATCTTCCTCCAATGCTTTACCGTGCCTGATATCCTTTGAAGAAGAAGTAAGTGCTTTTTTATCCTCATTAGATTGGTTCGCCGGTATTCCTACCCAGCTTACTCCATTAAAAGCGATTGCTAATCTTTCGTTTTGCCCACCTTTGTCTCTTTCCTTAGCACAAAAGCAAAATTTGTTGTTTATAGCTATCGATCTGGGTAGGGCTTCTTTGGTTAAACTAGCTCTTCAGCTAGGAGCTGAAATCAATCAAGCCGATGAAGCAGGACAAACAGCTTTACATAAGCTTATGCGCATCTATCACTTACCTAACTTGGAAGAAGAGCAGATTTTCTTAATCGCAGAACTTTTGCTGGCACACGAAAAGCTTGATCCTAATGCTTTAGATGAACAGAGCTCTCCACCTATTTTTCCTTTGATCAATCGTGCCTCTTATGCATCTAGCCGCTTTAGTGTTTTATTAGCCAAGTTAGTTAAGAGGGGGGCGGATTTGGACTACCCAGATCTTCTTCGGCAGGGGGAGACGCCGTTAGAAAAAGCTATGGCTGAAGACAACCTCTCTCTATTCATTGAGCTAGCTAAAAATGGGGCTGGTGCTAAAGCTCATCCCTCTAAGATTTTAAAATTTGTTAATAAACATGCCCATTACCCTCATCTTGTGCAAGCTCTTTCCTGTCTTGAAGCTCAATTGCCAGCCTTTGCTTACCTACGTTCTCTTGCTGTCTTTACTACAAAAGCTACCGGCCAAGGATTTGAATGGGAAGGAGTCGATTCCGGCAAAGCACAGTTACATCCTCAAGTCGTGCAACAACTCCCTCTGGATGCAGGCTTAGAGTTTTACAAACTTCCTCGTACATATGGACGCAGTGCCGTTGTAGCCGTTAGCTATCTGCATCGTAAGCTTCATTTTAAGCCTTATCCTGAGATGGCAGGAATGGAGTATGCCGTAGGAAGGCTTCATCGCTTGATTATAGGACATGGTGTTCCGGAGGCTGAATTGTTCAAATGCTACAATATGCGTCGTAATCCTTATCCTCTGTTGGTTTCAGAAACAAGTGAAGGCAAGAATTTAGAGGATGTCTTAAAAGCAGGCAGCACTTTAACCCATTTAGATTTGCATCGCGTGCACAATATGATGCTCTTAGCTATGTTAGTTAATCCGGAGGATGGTAAACCGGATAACTACATCTTGCAATCCTTTACTAATCATCAAGGGGAAAAAAAAGACCAACTCGTAAGTATTGATAACGACCATGCTTTTCTTCCCTCTTTTTCCAAAGATGGAAAACTGAAAGTTAAATGCATCCTATTTTGCTTAAATCAAATGTATACCGCTCTTCATCCTGAAACGAGAAAGCTTTTTCTAAAAATTAAGCCCCTAGAGATCTTGCAAACTTGGCTAAAAAACCTAGATGAGCAGCAGCAGCGCTATGAGAGGCTCTTTAACGAAAAAGAGCGTGATTATGTCTATGCTTATAACAAGCAAAAACCTGTAATTTCTATTCTTTTGCCTCCAAAAACTATTGTTAGAATTTACCAAAAGCTTACATGTATGCAGCGTGCGATAGAAAGCAACGCCGTGTTGACTCCTCTAGAGCTTCTCTTCCGCTTAGATCCTTCGCTGGGAAAATATTATGCCCATCTTCTGCAGGATATAGCCGCTTCTCCCTATGAGCGCTTCTTGAAGGGGCCAGGGCATTTCTATGATAAAGCTCAGCAATGTTTAGTAACTAGTAGTACTACCAGCTCACTTTTAAAATCAAGCAATATACCCGCTAAAGATCTAGCTAGGCATGAAAAGCGCTATCTACCCCAAGAGGCTTTAAAAGAACTACAGATGCTGATCAGCCAAAGCAATTCTCGCCATCTTCAAGCGGTTGCTGCTGCTATAAAGAAAGGAAATATTGAACCTTTTCAAGATCTTTTAACGGATAGCTTACGTGAAGCTGCCCTAGCTTTCTTAAAAATTTCTAAACAAAAGCAAGAGCTAGCTTTGCTTAAAGCTATGGCTGCTTCTTCTTTCAGCAGTTTGTCGTTAAAAAATTGTAAATCTTTAGATGGATCTCTTTTGAAGCGTTTATTAGAAGCTTCTAAAGTTCTTACCAAGTTAGATGCTAGCCATTGTGATACCTTAAAATCTTTTTCTTTTGTAGAATTGCCTTGCTTAACTTCTCTTGATCTTTCTAATTGTAAGCGTCTTTCTAAGCTGGCTTTGAAAGCTCCCAACCTGCGTTTTCTTGCTTTAAAAAATAATGCGGCCTTAACCTCTCTACAGTTAGAAGCCCCTTCTTTAGAAGAGCTTGATTTAGAAGGATGCGTAAATCTTCCTACCCATCAGGTTGCATCGCTCCTCGAGACCTATCCAGGTCTTAAAAGTTTAGCGTTACCTCACCGCGATCCTTCCTTGCTAATGCGATACAATCTCCCTCCATCTTCTTTAGCGATTACCTTGCAAGTTAGAGCCTTGTTTGAGAATACTCTTCGCACTCTTCAGATTACCCAAGACCTTCTCTCAGAAGAGGAATGTAAAGCTTTAAAAGAGGGCCTTAGGCTAAATTCTTCGCTTCAAGAGGTAGACCTTTCCGGCTTTCCAATAGCTTATCCATTTGCTATGGCTTTAGCACAGGTCATAGAAAATAACCAGAGGCTCAATCGGCTGAGCTTCTGGGGTAATGAGATAAATTATTCTGCAGCGACCCCTTTAGCAAAAGCTCTAAAGGATACATCTTCAATTACCCATCTAAGACTCTATGATATACCGTTAGACTCTCAGAGTATCATGGCTTTTGCTGAGGGGATAAGAAACAATTCCTCCCTTGCCATTATTGAACTTAGTGATAATCAAATAAATGAAGAAGGAGCTAGCGTTTTTGCTAAAAGCTTAGAAAGAAATTTTTCGCTCACAGAGCTAAACTTTTCTAATAATCAACTGGCAGATAGAGGTGCTATTGCTATAGCTAAATCCCTAAAAAGCAAAGCCTCAATTACTAAGCTTGTTCTTGAAAATAATCGCATAAAGGATGAAGGTGCGCTTGCTTTATCTAAAGCCTTAAAATACAATTCTTCCCTCGTCGAACTTATTCTTAAGGTTAATTTGATAGGCAACAAAGGTGCTACTGCTTTAATTAACCTTGTGGAGAGCAATAGGTCGCTCACTCAGCTCGATATTTCGCATAATTTAGTGGAGGATGCGGAGATCATAAAATCTCTCACCTCCTTATTACTAAGGAATAAAGAAAATCGAATTTAAGTAAACCATTGTTTCATTAGTTATAAAATGTTTGAGATTTTTAGCTAGTAGCCAAAAGGCTAATTTCTTTGCCCGAAAGCTTAGAGAAAAGTCTTCTTTGGCAGATGGCTATAAGCTATTGGCTAGCCCCCAACTTTCTAGAAAGGACTTTCCTTAGAAATATATTTTTTCCCTGGCTCGTTTACTATTTTAATCGTACATCCTTTTCGTTGCAGAAGGTTATTGTTGATAAGATGCTTATCCTTTAGCTTCAGAACTCTTACTATCTAATTGGCTAAAAGGATGGTAGAGTAAGTCTTAAAAGATTGATGAGAAATAAAGCCCAGCCTAGCATAGTAGGGGCACTAAGGCCCCAATAGATTTAGGAAAGCTTCTAGCTGCTAATCATTGGTTTAAATGGGCGCAGGCGTAAATATAACCCGGAGAGGCTTAAGCGTTAGGAGCTGATCGTCAGATTACTTTTTCTCTTCGTTGGCGTTAAAGTAATTTGTCATAAGCAAGGAAATGTAACGGGGTCTACTTAAAGTAATCTATTGTTTGTACAACTGGACAAAGCTATGTCACTTATGTTAAATTGTCATCTATTATTTAAAAAAAAGCAGAGTTTAAGGAATTTTTATGGCACAAATTAGTACAAATGAGTTCAAAGCTGGAATAAAAGTGGAAGTGGATGGACAACCTTATACAATTGTAAGCAATGAATTTGTTAAGCCTGGCAAAGGACAAGCTTTTAATCGTGTGAAATTAAAGCATCTTACTACAGGACGTACGATTGAACAGACTTTTAAATCAGGAGATAAAGCAGAGGTTGCCGATGTAGTCGAAGCCGAAATGCGCATGCTTTACAAAGAGGCTGATGGGGTCGTCTTTATGGATGATAAAACATTTGATCAGGTTAAAATTCCTTTTGCAAGCATAGGCGATAATGCTCAGTGGTTAATGGAAGATCATTTGTATTTTATAGTATTTTACAAAGGGCAGCCCGTTACTCTAGAACCTCCTACTTTCATCGACATGATTATTACCGAAACTTCTCCAGGAGCGCGAGGAAATACAGCTTCTGGCCGCGTGCTGAAGCCTGCTGTCGTAGAAAGTGGCGCTAAAATTCAGGTTCCCATCTTTGTGGAACAGGGTGAGAAAGTTAAAGTCGATACACGCACTGGCGAATATGTTTCTCGCGTTTCATAGATGGCTGCCCATTTAAATAGAGGCAAGATCCTTAAGGATCGGGCCTTCATGCTAGCCCAAGCACGAGAGTTTTTTGCCAAGCGTCAAATCCTAGAAGTGGATTGTCCTATTCTTACTCAAGGGGCTTCTATTGATGCTAATATCGATTTAATTCCTGCTCGCTATGCAAACCTTGAAATACGTTATATGCATTCTTCCCCAGAATATGGGATGAAAAGGCTGCTAGCAGAAGGAATAAGTGATATTTATCAGTTATCCCATGTTTTTCGCGACGCTGAATTTAGTTATAAGCATAACCCTGAATTCATGATGGCGGAGTGGTATCGTTTAGCTGTCTCTTATGAATTTATGATTGCAGAAGCTTTAGATTTCGTTCGCCTGTTCTTGGGTCCCTTACCTGCTTACACTCTAAGCTATCGTGAAGCGCTTCAAGAATATGCTGATTTAGATTATGTGAAGGCCTCTATTCCTGATTTGATAGAATATTTGCAGAATAGAGGTATTCAACCTTACGCTCATATTGAAAAAGAAGGAAAAGATGCTCTTCTAAATCTTATCTTAGCGATGGTGGTTGAGCCGCATTTAGGAAAAGATAAGCTTTGTGTTTTGACTGACTATCCTGCCACCCAAGCGGCTCTCGCTCAGACAAAATGGCAAAATGACGAGCAGGTCGCAGAACGGTTTGAGATTTATTACGCCGGTTTAGAACTTGCTAACGGCTATCATGAGCTGGGAGATGCGGGTGAACAGCGCAAGCGTTTGATGGAAGCAAATCAAATACGGGATAGTTTAGGCAAAAACCAGCTTCCCATCGATGAAGCCTTTTTGGAAGCCTTAAAAAAAGGTTTTCCTGATGCCTGCGGCGTTGCAGTAGGTTTTGATCGCTTGATGATGTTACGTCATCAGGCTTCTACGATTGCCGAGGTCATTCCTTTTGCTTGGACTACAGCTTAAGAAATTGCCGCTAGGCTTATTGTTTGGCCATTGATAGGTAGACCTTATGATGTTTTATATGGCTTAAATTTCTTTAAGGCTGTCACAGGAGAACATGATGGATAAAAATAACGATAATACCCAAACTTCTAAATCCTTACCTTGGTATAAAGAAGGCCTACGTTTTCAATGTACTGAATGTGGAAAATGTTGTACAGGCTCGCCAGGCTACGTATGGATAACAGAACTAGAGATGCAGGCAGTTGCTAAGCTATTAAAGATATCTTTAGAGCTGTTTAAGAAAAAATATACCCGCCAGCGCGAAAATCGATATTCCCTGATTGAAAAGAAAAATCTTAACAATGAATATGATTGTATTTTTTTAAAAGATAAAAAGTGTTCTATCTATCAAGAACGCCCCCGGCAATGCCGTACCTTTCCGTGGTGGAAAGAGAATCTTGCTTCGGAAGAAAGTTGGAAAGCAGCGGCACAATATTGCGAAGGCATCCATGAGGAAGCAGCCCTGGTTCCTTATGAAAAAATTGAACAACAACTTCACCTCAATCAAAATTCATTGATACAGAAAAGCTAAATGCTTTTATTTAAGCTTGCTGTTAGGTAAGCTTAAACAGACCCACCTTTACCATTGGCTGATCGACGCTCATTCATTAAATTTTTTACCTTAGGATAGAAGTGTCATCCGTCATAGCTGATGGCTTAAGGTCGGCAGTTTTTGCGATCTTTTTCTATAGCCCCCATCTCCATCGCCCCTAGATGTCCAATGGAAAATGTGGTATGTTCTATAAAAAAGCACCTTATAGCCTTTTCTAATGGCTTTTTATAGTACTAGCTTGCCTGAGCAAGCCGCTAAGTTGTTTTTAAATCTAGCTTTCCTAATTTTGCTTTTTCCATGTATATGAATAGCTCTAAAAATTAAATAAAAATAGGCATAAAGCTTAGAAGGAGACCATGTTATGAATCCTTGCTCTTCTCTTACCATTGAACATCTACCTAATGAAATACTGACTCCTATTTTAAAGGCATGCGCTGCACCTTCTTTATATAGCGTCTGTACAAAATGGCGACATTTGCTGGCTACAGAAGTCATGCCTACCCTTTATAAGCAAATAGGTCAGATGCATGTTCCCCATGGTGATGTTCACAAGCAGGCTCTTATTATAGATAGGATTTATAAATTAGAAGCTGAACTTCCTGAAGTTACAAAAGTCAACCTGATCTTTAAGCAAATTTTTGCTTTAGCTAGCTCTCTTTCACCCTCAGAATTAGAATTTAAATGGATAACCGAGGAAAAAAGATATTTTACTCTGGCTAATTGCTCTTCTTATCTGATAAGCATTAACCGCCTTTTAATGTGGAAAAAAATCCCTGGTGGAAGGAAGTACTTAGAGCAAGAGAAAAGCAAGTATTTGCCTTTAACAAAAAAAGGAGCGCTTTTCAGAGAGTGGATTGAAAATCATGGCAAAGATATTAAAAGCTTAGATTTAACTAAATCTGGCTTGACCTTTCTACCCCTAGAGATAGGATATTTATCGCAGCTGAAAAAGCTTAATTTAAACAATAACCAGCTTACCAATCTTCCGGTAGAAATAGGGCATCTATTTCAGCTAGAAGAGCTTTACTTAGATAATAACTAACTGACCATTCTTCCGGTAGAGATAGGACAGCTTCCTCGGCTGCAATGGCTTCACTTAAAAAGCAACCAGCTTACCATTCTTCCGGTAGAGATAGGACAGCTTCCTCGGCTGCAATGGCTTCACTTAAAAAGCAACCAGCTTACCACTCTTCCGATAGAGATAGGGCATCTTCCTCAGCTGCAATGGCTTTACTTAGGTAACAACCGGCTTACCGCTCTTCCCGCAGAAATAGGGCAGCTATCGCAGGATTTAGCTCTTCAACTCGCTGGAAATCGGTTGGAAAGTATTCCTGAGGAAATAAAACAACGTTTTAGGCTATAACTGGAAAAGTTTGTATCTTTACCATTTCTAGAGAAATAAATTGATAAGCTTAGAAGTTGTTGAGGATATAAATAATCTTCCTATAGCATCCGAAGCGTAGAAGGCTCACTCTGCTAAAAGATAGGAAGAATTTCTAATAGCTTTTTATATTGCTAACTTGCCTAAGTATGCTGCTAAGCTGTCTTTAAATCTAGCTTGCCTATTTTGCTTTTTCCCTATATGAATACTTCTAAAAATAAATGAAAGTAGGCATAAAGCTTAAAAAGAGGCTTTAACATGAATCCTCTCTCTTTTATCACCTTTGAGCATCTAACTAAGGGCATTTAAAGTCTTTCTACGGGAGCAATAGGGCGCACGATGAAGATTTTGCAGGAAGGCAAAGACTATGGATTTTTTGGTCTATTCATTAAAATTAAAGGTATCAGCAAAATGATTATGCTAACACCTTTTTATTCTTATTCTTTTCATTCTACTCATATAAATTAACTTTGCAAAAAAGCTGCTAGCAAGCGACACATTTCTAGATGATCCTGAGTAGCAATAAGCTCACGAGCAGAGTGCATACTTAGCTGGGGCGAGCCTATATCAACTGTTGTAATGCCTGTTTGAGAAGCTTGAAGGGGGCCAATGGTAGAACCGCAAGGGATATCATTGCGACATGAAAAGAATTGATAAGGAATAACATGCTTTTCGCATAAATGGACGATACCAGCTGAAGATTGAGCGTCACTGGCATACCGTTGATTTGCATTGTATTTAATTACAGGGCCTTTATTCATTGAAGGAGCATGGCGCGGATCGTGCTTTTCCATATAATTGGGATGCAAGGCATGCGCTAAATCTACAGATAAACATAAAGATTGGGGCAAAAGACTCAAAAATTGTTCTCTAGAAAGTTTTAAAGCTATGGCTATACGTTCTAAAATCTGTAGAAGAAAAGGGGAGTCAGCTCCCTGGGCTGTTTGCGAGCCTATTTCTTCATTGTTCCAAAAGACAGCTAAGTTCAAAATGTGTTTTTGAGGATGACTAGTTTTAAGGGCTGTCATGCCTGCATGCACGCTAGCCAGGCTATCTAGACGATAGCCGCTAAGCATTGTAGAGCCTATAAGCTTGGCTCTCTCTAAAGGATATAAGAATAAATCATGGCTTAAGATGTATTCGAAAGGGTCTTTTATGTTATCTTCCAATATTTTCAAAAGGTATGATTGCTGGGAATCTGCATCTAAAGCGGCCAAGGCTGAAAAATGCTCTTGTTTGTTAAAATAGGGGCCTCTTTCATTAGCTTCACGGTCAAGGTGGATGGCAAGCTGAGGAATGATTAATGGATGACTATTAATATTGACTAACGCTTGTTTAATTTCATGGTTAGAGCCAGCTAAAAAGACCCTTCCCGCTAGGCCTAAGTCTCGGTTAAACCAGGAGGTGAGAAGAGGCGCTCCATAAATTTCGGTAGCAAGCATAGTCATATTATCGCGGCGAAATTCAGGGTTAGGCTTTAATTTGAAGCCAGGGCTGTCTGTATGTGAGGCAATCAGGTGGGCTTTTTTGAACGATTCATGAGGAGTGATAAAAGCACAAATAGAAGACCCATTACGTTTAAGAAAATAACCTTTGCCTTTTTCTAGTTCCCACTCTTGGGCTTCTTCCAGTTCATTAAATCCTTCAGCAAGAAGAGATCTGCCTATATAATCTACTGCATGCCAAGCTGTGGGAGCTTGATCGAGTAAAAGCATTAAATCGTCAATAAGCGAGTTAGACATGATGAGAGTCCGTTTTTTATATAAGTTAGGGGAAATTGGCTTTTTAGAAAATTTATTTTCTATGGTCTATCAGCGAGAGTAAAAGATAAGCAATAAACATAAAAGTTTTAATTTATATCTCTCTAATCTTTTTTATTATTTACTTAACTTTTTCATTGCTGGTCATACTCTATATAGCCTCATTCAAGGAGGTTAAGGCAAAGCTACCCCACAAATTTCCTCAGCCTCGGCTGAAAGGTATAAACCTTAAAAGTTTACCTGCGGATAAAAAAAATATGAGAAGCTTGGGCTTTTAATTTTTATCCTCATGGGGAACCAGCTTGTCTACTCCTAGGTAGCTCTGCAATACTTTGGGGATATTAACAGATCCATCCGCATTTTGATTGTTTTCGAGCAAAGAAACCATTAGACGCGAGGTAGCTAAGCCGGAACCGTTGAGTGTATGAACAAATTCAGGTTTTCCTGCCTTTGCTGAACGAAAGCGGATATTGGAACGTCTAGCTTGAAAATCTGTGCAATTGGATACAGAAGAGACTTCATAGTACCGGTTCTGGCCTGGCAGCCAAGCTTCAATGTCTACAGTACGAGCCGAAGCGTAGGACATATCTCCAGTTACTAGCAAGGCCATGCGATAGTGAAGTTCTAGTCCTTGCAAAATTTCCTCTGCGTTATTTAACATTTCTTCAAATAGAAGAGGACTTTGCTCAGGGGAGCAAAAGCAAAACATTTCTACTTTATTAAATTGATGGACGCGAATTAAACCTCTTTCGTTAGAGCCTGCTGCGCCGGCCTCTCGGCGAAAGCAGGGAGTGTAAGCAGTATATTTCAAAGGAAGTTCCTCTGAATTTAGAATTTCTTGAGCATGGAGGCCATTTAAAGGAACTTCTGCAGTAGGTATCAAATAAAGGTGGTAATCCTCATCATGGATTTTAAATTGTTGATTTTCAAACTTAGGCAGCTGCCCGGATCCATACTCAATTTCTTTTCTTACCAAAAGAGGTGGTATCCATTGCTCAAAACCATTTTTAATTTGAACACTAAGCATATATTGAATGAGTGCCCACTCTAAGCGAGCACCTAGACCTCGATAGACAGGCCATCCGGATCCGGAAATTTTGGCGCCGCGTTCGAAATCAAATAGTTTTAATTTTTCGTTTAGTTCGACATGATTTTTGAAAGCAAAATCAAAATTTCTTTTGTTTCCTACCTCTTTAAAGATGACATTATCCTTAGGATCGGAAGAAACCTTAATATCTTCCATAGGAAGGTTAGGAAGCTTAGAAATTTCATAATTAAAAGAGTATTCTACCTGCTGACATTGATGCTCAAGCGAATGGATCTCATCCGCCATGGAAGCCACTTCTTTAACCATTTCGCTAGCATCTTGGTTGAAGCGCCGCATTTCTCCAATTTTTTGAGAGAATTCATTGCGGGTAGCTTTTAAAGTCTCTAATTGGGTTTTTAAAGTACGCAATTGCGTATCTAAATCCATCACCACCGTTAAATTGATGCTAGGATCTTTTGTTTTTAGTTTAGCCTCTATTCCTTTAGCATCTTTGCGCAGGAGCTTAATGTCTAGCATAAGGGATAACATCCTCGATTATTTTTTTTCGTTTATTATAAAATGTAAAACCTTTAAAAGGCAAGGAGAGGAGAGAAGAGGCAAGCTAGGTCTGCTTTAGCTAGGATAGCAGCCGTAGGTCTTAAACTTAAGCTTTTTTAATTTTATTTTCTACTCTTCCATTTGCTCAGTTTTTTCTTGAGTCTCTTTGACAGATCTCCTATATTCGTTTTTTTGTGTAAACCTTCTACCATCAAAGCTATGAAGATCAACAATTTAATGTTTACCTTAGGATGTCTAGGCTTTTTATTAGGTCTTCCCTTCCTGCAAGCAGTGGAAAATAAGGGCTACACCTTGATTGAAGATAAAGCTTCATTGAGAGTCAAAACTCCTACCTTTTCTCAAACGCAAGTACTTAAAATCAAGCTTAATAATGGTCTGCAAGCCGTTTTGATTTCTGATCCTCAAGCTGATCAGTCATCTGCAACTATGGTTGTAGAAGCAGGTAGCTGGCAAGATCCCGAGCAATATCCTGGTCTTGCTCATTTTGTAGAACATATGCTTTTCCTAGGGACAAAAAAGTATCCTAACGAATCAGAATTTCAGCATTTTATCACAGAGCATGGCGGATTTTCTAATGCTTTTACTGCTAATGATCACACTGCTTATATGTTTTCCATCGATAATGAAGCTTTTCCTCAAGCGCTTGATCGTTTTGCCAGTTTTTTTAAAGAGCCTTTATTTAATGTGTCGGGGATTTCGCGAGAATTGAAGGCTATTGATCAGGAATATGCTAAAAACTATGAAAACGATGATGTGCGCGAAGTTATGGTCATGAAGCATATACAGAATCCTCAACATCCTAATTACCACTTTAACATAGGAAATTCTGCAACTTTAAAATCCGCTTCTCAGGAGATTTTAAAAGCATGGTATAATGAGCATTATAGCTCTAATATTATGCGCTTATTGCTTGTATCTAACTTACCCTTAGAAGAAATGAGACGGTTAACGGTTGAGGAATTTGGTGATATCTCTGATAAACACAAGGCTTGTTATGTTCCTGCTATGGACCTAAACAATCCTGATATGCAAGCTAAACTTTTTTATATCAATCCTATCCAGAATATACGCAAATTAACGTTGGTATGGGATTTACCTCAAGAATTTGCCGAGATGAAAAACACTTACCCTGATCGTCTGGTTTGCCAGGTATTAGGACATGAAGGTAAGGAGAGCTTATTAGCGCAATTGAGACGGGAAAAATTAGCAGAAAATTTAGGATGCAGCACTTTTAATTTAGGGGAAAAAAATTTAGTTTTGTTTGTGCAAATGGATCTTACCGATAAAGGAGTTCAATCTGTTGATCAAGTAATCTTACGTTGTTTTCAAACTCTAGCGTTAATGAAAGAGAAGCCTTTTCCTCGCTATATCTTTGATGAGGTCAGGCAAATTAACTTACTCGACTATGAATATCAACAACGCGAAGATGTATTTACAACGGCTATGAAAAATGCCGACCTTTTAGTTAGAGAAAATATAGCCACTTATCCAGAGCAAACTAAAGTGATTCAAAAATTTAGCCAGGCAGATGTTCAGAAGCTCTTGGACTATTTGACTCCCTCCAACTGCCGTTTTTTGATTCAAGCACCCCCTTCCCTGACAGGAGTAGAACCTACCCATCAAGAAGAGTGGCTACAAGTTGCTTATGCAATGCAAACCGTAGATCCCTTTAAAATGCAAGAATGGGCATCTGCTACCCCTATTGTCGAGATTGCTTTGCCTCCTCCTAATCCTTTTTTACCTCGATCTTTGGATTTGCTTCATGCCTTGCCTAGCAAAGCGACAAAACTTCCCCGCCTGCCTTGCCCGCAACTCATTGAAGACTCAGAACATGGTACGATTTACTATGCAAAAGATCAGCATTTCCTCATTCCTCAACTTTATTTAAATTTTAACATTAAAACTCCTGAAGTAGATATAGGGGATGCTGATAAAATTGTGCTGGCCGATATTTATGTCAAAGCGGTCGAAGAAAATCTTAGCAAATTTAGCTATTCGGCCACCACGGCAGGCTTAAATTTTAATGTAGCACGTAGCGATTATGGTCTGGCCTTTAAGATCAATGGTTATAACGACCATGCTTTTCTTTTATTTGAAGGAATTCTTAAACACTTAAAAGAGCTAAAGCTTTCAGAACAAGCATTTAAAATATTAAAACAGTCAGTGCTAAGGCGCTATCAAAACTTTACAAAAAAAGCTCCTTTAAAAAGAGCTAAAGAGCTCTTTCAACAAACGATCTATAAAAGATATGCTACAGAACAGCAGAAAATAAATGCTATACGTAAGCTCTCCTTTGCTAAGTTTCAGGAAGATATTCAGTCGCTATTTAGGCAGTCTTTTGTTGAAGGATTGATTTACGGAAATGTCACCGAAAATCAGGCTAAAGAATATGCAGATAAGTTAATCAAAATTTTAGATAGCGCGCCTTATCCCAAGCCAATGCACAAACATGCTGAAATAATTGATTTATCTTCAACGGAAGGCCCTTTTCTTTTGGAAATAAAAATTCCCGTCCAAGGTAGTGCTGCCTTATTAGCTATCCAAAATCCTAGCTTTACATTTAAAGAACGTGCTGCCCAGCAGATATTGATGAAAGCAATGAAGGAGCCCTTTTTTGCTGAGCTACGCACGCGGCAGCAGACAGGTTATCTTGTCTCCAGTGCAGCCGAAGAGATTGAGCGTAAGCTGTTTCTAGCATTTGCTGTACAATCTAACACTCATGCTCCTCGCGATCTTTTAGCGCGCTTTGAACTGTTTATTGAAAGTTTTATACAAGGATTGGATAAAAATTATTTAACTCCCAAGAATTTTGATATCATTAAAAATTCGCTTTTAGAAGAGCTTGAGAAACCTCCCCATAATATGGAATCCATGGGGGCTCTTTTACATAGCTTAGCCTTCAAATATGAGGGGCGTTTTGATTGGATAGATAAACGCATTCAAGCGCTTAAAGCACTCACATATGATGAGCTGCTAAGCTTTGCGCATGCGTGTATAGGCAAAGGCAATAAACGCCGTCTAGGTTTGCTTATAAAGGGGCCTATGGATAAAGCCAAAGGGCTGTATTACACTTTAATAAATACACCTGATCAATTTAAGCAAAGAAGTACATTTTCCTCTAGCGGGGGAAATGAGGAAAAGGAACGTAAGCTTGAATAAATTATACGCTTTCGAGCAGCTCTTTATGTAATCATATACTTAGTAAAAAGCTTGTTTTTACTGATAGAGTCAGCCTGGGAAAAGGTTGATTTCTTTTTTGATGATGCAGACGTAGTTTCTTTAAAAGGTATTAAAAGTGTTTTAAATCTTTAGAGATGATAGAAGGACACTGCTAGAGTTATAAAGGGAAATCAATCAGATGTTTGCTATGAGCTTGTTCGTGAAGGGTGGGGAGGGGCATAGCTTCTGGCAAGATAATACTGTTGCATAACAAGTTCCCAGATGTATTGAGCACGAGCTATACGCCTAGCTTTTTTATCTAAATGTTGACTCCCAGGAAAATTAATCATATCTATTTCCTGTCCAAAAGATAAGTGTACTGGAGCGCATTTTGCTTGGCGTCTTTCTCCTAGTTCTTTTTCGACACTCTGAGGAGGAGGTAATAAATCGTATGTGGACAAGCTTAAAGGATAAAAATGGGTTTTTTTTCCCGAATGCTGAGCCATTAGCCAAAACATCTCAATACTAGGAGCATCAAAAGGAGCTATTTCTACTTGACCGGTATTTATATTGGCACGGTCCCTGCCACCACTGGGGGCAACATAAATACATTTGCCTCCTTCAGCAAGCAGTTGGCTCATTTGATGCATGACACGCTGATTATAAAGAAGCTTTGCTTGTTTCTTTTCAGGAGGATTCTCAATATGCTTTTTAGAGAAAATACATAATAAGTTACATCCTTTACTAAGAGGAATGGCTAAGGGATCTGTAATGACTCGATGTCCCGCTACAAAAATCATTTCCTCTGCCAAACGAGTATGGTCTTTTTCTAACATTAGGCAAATAACTTGAGGATCAGGTTCAATTTGGTGATTAGCTAATAATATAACATTTTCTTGATTAGCTAGATGCGTTTCAATTTCTTCAATATGTTGAGCGTGGTGAATTTTAGAATGAGCAAACACAATAAGAGGGCGCATCATTTCTAATCCCAGACGATAGTAGTCATAGGGAGCGCGAATAGCACGATGATAAGGCTCAAATGAATAGGGTTGTTGGTTTTCTTGAATGACAAATTGTAGATATTGAGTGATAATGGGTTCATAAGCTGACATAGGCTTATTATTTTCAGTGACAGCTTGGGCAAAACTTAGATAAAAGCCTTCAAGAATTTCATATTGCTTGGAATCAAGGGCTTCCTCGCTTTTTAGGCTTTTCAACAGTTTCATGTAGCCCATACCAAACCTCAGACATCTATTTTTTTATTATTGATCGTGGATAGGAAATGATAATCGTTAATGTGCATATTGTCATCAGTAGCAATTTGAAGGTGGGCGTTTAATTCTTCGGCCAGCTTAAATAAATACTGTTGGTCAATAACTTTTAGATATTTCTCTAGTTCAGGATGAATGATAAGTTTTAAAGCAAACTGCTGGTGGCATCCAATTACTTTTTTAAGGGCTCTCTCAATCTCGATAGAGATGCTTTCGTGCGTTTTAACAAGGCCACTGCCTCCGCAATAAGGACAGCTGCAGAAAATAGTCTGGTGTAAAGAACCTCGATTACGTTGGCGTGTCATCTCAACTAAACCAAATTCGCTCATTCCTAAAATTGTGCATTTTGCCGAATCCTCTTTCATAAATTCTTTGAGACGTTCTAAAACTCGGCGTTGATTTTTACGTAAACGCATATCGATAAAATCGCAAATGACTAATCCTCCCACGTTACGCAAGCGTAATTGACGCGCAATTTCTTCCGTAGCTTCTAAGTTGATCCTTACTAATGATTCTTCTACGTCTGTCTTGTTACTAGAGCTTCTGCCGGAATTGACATCGATCGTATGCATGGCCTCGGTACGATCGAAATAGAGATAACCTCCGCTAGGTAACCAAATTTTACGGCGTAAAGTCTTCTCTATTTCTCTCTCTACATTAAAGCGTTCAAACATCGGAATTTTATCCCGATAATATTCGATGCATAAGGCATGTTCATTGGCGTAGCGGCTATATAAGCGCTTGCATGTTTGATAAACGTTATAATCATCTATCAATATTCTTTCATACCGTTTATCGACCGCATGGATCACTGCACGCTTGATAATATCGGATTCAGCAAATAAAAGCGTGGGCTCATTGGATTTTTTAAAGTTCTCCATGATACTATTCCAGGTGTTGAGTAAATCATTAGCTTCTTCAATCAACATCTCAGGAGTGGCAATCGCACTAGCCGTGCGACAAATTAAGCCCATATCTTTGGGCATTTCAAAAGCACGAATTAACTTTTTTAATCTTTCACGTACATTGCGATCTTCAATTTTACGAGAAACACCCCGGTGAATAGAATTGGGAAGCAGGACTAGATAGCGCCCCGCGATGGAAATGTTAGAGGTTAAACGGGCACCTTTTGAGCCAATAGGCTCTTTGACCACTTGCACTAAAACATTCTGGTCAATTTTCATGACCTGTTCAATATCTAAATTTTGCTGCTGCTTATCATCTAGGGTTTTGATGTCATAATCTAAATCAAAATCCATCTCATAAACTTGCTCGAATTTTTTAGTGTTTTCAAGGATGTCAGAGATATGAATAAAACCGTTTTCCCCTTCATTAATATCAATAAAAGCAGATTGAATGTTATGAAGAATATTAGTAACTTGGCCCCGGTAGATGTTGCCTGTTAACTGTCTTTCTTTTTTTCTTTCTACGATCAAGTCATGTAGCTGGCCGTGGCGCAGATGAGCATAGCGGATTTCTTTTGATTCAATATTTAAAAGGATTTCGTCCATTGTAATTACCTATTTTGGACGAAAAGTGTTTGAGCTAAGACGTGGAATGTCTAGAGATCAATAGGCTAAGATCATTTTCTTAAGCGTCTTTCATGATTATAGATGAAAAACATGCTAGCTTTGCAAAACTGTAGGGGCATCCTTGTCTGGCCATAAGCTTACCAAAGTGATCTACCAAAGACATTAAATGCCTGGATATGTGTTGAACTTTTATGGTATTAACATCCTAGCATTTAGGCTATTGAAAAAGCCCTTACACTTTTCGTAATTTAAAGGGCTATCATAGCCGATAAAGCTGTTATTAGCTAGAAAAAAGAGCGAGATAGATCATTCTAACAAGCTTCTTTGGGAAATGGATAATAAGAAATTAATTCTGCAGCTTTTTAAAAAAAATAATTAATTCAATCTTAAGAGTAATTTTTAGGCTAATATAAACAGAATCGGGTGGAATTGACAGGCTTTAGCGAGTCTAGGGGAGCTGGGCTTGCTTTTTTACTGGATAAAAATCAACTCTTTGAGTAGAATTTTAAGAATGAACGAAGCATTTAAAATATATATTGAACAACTTAGAGATGGTCATGCAGAAGCTATTGTTGAAAAGCTTAGTCCTGAGTTTTTAGATATTCATGAAAAAGAGTTAAGCTTTGTTGACCCAGTGATCGTAGAAGGGGAAGCCTATTTAGCAGAAAACGATTTGGTCTTGCACTTTGACATTCAAACGTTTGCTACTCTCCCGTGTGTAATCTGCAATGAAGCGGTAAAAACACCGATAAGATTAGAAAATTTTTATCATACCGTGCCGGCAGAAGAAATAAAATCGGGAATTTACAACTTTCAGGAGATGCTAAGAGAAAATATTTTGTTGACCGCTCCTTTTTTTGCAGAATGCAATAACGGCCAATGTCCTCAGAGGGGCGAGCTTAATAAATTTTTTCGAAGTAGCGATTCTTCCGACGGTAATTCAGAGGATGAAGGGTACCATCCCTTTGCCCACTTATAAACTTTATAATTTGATGAGGAGTTAACACCCCATGGCAGTACCACGTAACCGTCATTCTAATGCCCGCAAAAATTCTAAGCGCGCGCACCATGCAAAAAAGCCTAAACAATTAGCTAATTGTTCTAACTGCCAGTCTCCTAAGCTGCCGCATGTAGTTTGTCCTTCTTGTGGACAATATAATGGGCGTGTTGTTATGGCTCGAAAAGCTTAGTTTAAAGGAGAACTTGAATATTGCGCATCGGGATTGACTTAATGGGGAGCGATAGCTCGCCAACGATAATTTTTGATGCTCTTATTCAAGCGCTTAATCAATTAAATCCCTCTCTTAGGCTTATAGCTTTAGCTACTCAATCCGTTATCGACGAACATATGGCTAAAGCAAAAGCAAGTCTGCCTGCAGAAAAGTTTAATCGCTTAACTTTTTTACCTGTGGCCAATTTTGTAGAAATGGGGGAAGATCCTCTGGTTGCTCTACGCCAGAAAAAAAGATCATCGACTGCTGTAGGAATCAAGCTTCTTAAAAAAAAACAGATAGATGCCCTAGTTTCTGCCGGTAATACAGGCGCTTTAGTTGCTAGTGCTACTCTTTCTTTGCCCAAATTGCCTGGTATCACACGACCTGCCTTATTAGCAGTTTTGCCGACAAAAAATGGCTCTTTAGCTATTGTGGATGTAGGAGGCAATGTCTCTTGTAAAGCAGAGCATTTGGTAAAATATGCTTACATGGGGGCTGCCTATCAAAAATGCACGAGCGGTATAAAAACACCTAAAGTTGGGCTGCTGAATATTGGATCTGAATCTAAAAAAGGCACTTCTGTTGTTCGTAGAGCCTATCAGCTTTTAAAAGATGTTTGCCAGCGCTCTAGTGAGGGTGTTCCTTACATGGAGTTTCATGGCAATATAGAAGGGCGAGAAGTTTTCTATGGAAAGGTAGATGTATTAGTGACGGATGGATTTACAGGTAATATTCTTGTTAAAACCAGCGAAGGGCTAGCGGATTTTATTTTTGAATATTTAAGGGAGACTCAACATGGTTATCCTCTAAGCTCTTTACATGAGCCTTTAGAGTATTTACAAGCTCTTTTTTACTATGCCGAATACCAAGGAGCTCTTTTATGTGGTATAGAAGGCCTCGTCATCAAATGCCATGGACATTCTAATACTAAAGCTTTTTTTAATAGCATTAGAGGTGTAAGCCATATGATTGAAAATAATCTTTTAATGCAAATTAGGGATGCTTTAAATTAAGCATTTGCCTGGCCCGTTTAAAATAAGGCAACGCTTTCTTTTGATAAAGCTCTTAATGGTCATGAAATTAAGAGCTTAAAAAAAAGCTTGAAAAATCTTACCGCTCATGTCTTTAGCTAAGCTTTATTCTTTTTAACGTAGCCACTAAAGAGCGTGAATCACGCTTATTGCCACTCCCCAGATGCGTAATTCCGTATCCTCAGTGATTTCAATAGGGGCATAAGCTTTGTTTTCAGCCACTAGCGTGAGCCTATCCGCTACTCGACGTAGGCGCTTGACAGTTAACTCACCATTTAAAGAAGCGATAACAATTTTTCCTTCCGAGGGCTCTATGCTTCGATCAACGACTATAATATCATTATGATGAATCCCTGCATTGATCATCGAGTCTCCACACACCTTTAAAAGGAAAGTGACATCCGGCTCTTTAATCAAAAGTTCATTTAAATCAATTCTTTTTTCGATATCTCCTTCACCTAAGGAAGGAAATCCGGCGTTAATGCGAAACTGGTAAAGAGGCAGGCGATAAAATTTATTTTGTATAAATTTTAAAATATTTTGAATCTCACTTGCTGGCACTTGAATAGCTTTAGTCTCTTCCATAAATCTTCTACTCTTAAAAAAAATAACTATTTTAATGAATGGTTATGAATCATCCATTACCTTGTTGTCAATAGATTTTAGTTGCCTGGCACCCTAAGAATCAAAATGTTTCATCATCATTTATAGAGGCCTATTCCTAAACTGTAGATAAGCTGATTGATCGGTATCTATAAGAGCATTTTCGAGCATATGAGAATAATGGTCTAGATTAATGTGAGCAGGATAGGAGATAGGGGAGCCAATCGTCATATAAATTTTGGAAAAAGGTTGAGGAAGCATCATTTTATCCCAACTTTTTAATTGCCATAAGCGGTTAGCTGACCAGCTGAAAGGAAATACGGTAGCAGCTGTCTGTTTAGCTGCTAAAGCAAGACCGGGCTTGACTTGATAACGTGGCCCGCGAGGGCCATCCGGAGTAATTAAAACTATATCTGAACTATTTTTTAATCTGTTGATCATTTCCTTCAAAGCTGCATGCTTGGCATTGTGCTTAACACGGATAGTACGTCCATTTTTAAAACTATTCGCGAATAATGCTAAGGGTTCTCCGTCACGACTTTGGCTAATGAAGGCCGTATAATTAAATTGTGGAGTATAGGTTTGGAAAATAGTCGCTACCAACATCAAGCGATTATGCCAAAGCATAAGAATACAATTTCCCTGCTTAGCATGTTTACAAAATTCTTCCAGCCCTTCCAATTGAATGCGACAAGTCATCAGTAAGAGTTTTAAAAAAGTTTTGCCAGCATAAGCAAGTACACGAGGGACTAAATAATGAGAAAAATAACGTTTAATAGCTTTCATGATAATAAAGAATGGATGGCATGCGCGGCATTCTGGCTGGCAGGGGCTCCTTGGAAAAGCTCAATAATTTGCTGGCAGCCTTCTAGGCAACGCGCTCTTAAAGGGCCTGCATGAATGTTTTCTAGCTCTTTTGCGACCTTCTTAGGGGTAAAGCCTTCTGCTATAAGCTCGGGAAATAGACGTTGGCCACTGAGTATATTAACAATGCAGTAGTAAGGTAAATTCAATTTAATTATAAATTTAGCAATTAGCCAATTAAGATTAGAAAGCTGATAAACAACCACTGTAGGACAGCAATGCAGTGCTAATTCAAGGGTAACTGTCCCAGATTTGGCTATGGCACTATGACTATTACGCATCAAATCGTAAGTGTGGGCTTTGTCCACAATAAAGGTATGAAGCAAGCGATGCTTCTTGAGGGTTTTTTCAATAAGCGGCTTAAGGGATGCGTTAGAACAAGAGATGCCAAAAGTTGTGGAAGGATTTTCTTGTTGAAAAAGGAGAGCCGCATCTAATTGTTTGGAAAGATTACTTTTGATTTCAGCTTCCCGGCTGCCAGGAAAGATGGAAATCAACAAATGCTCGGATGAACAAAATTGACTTTTCCAAGAAGGGGCGTAAAGGTATTGGGAAATATACTCTTGGAGGGGATTGCCCACATACTGGACTTTAAGAGAGGTAGGCTTAAAGCTTATGTTTTCAAAAGGATAAATGGTTAATAGCATATCTAATGTCTTAGCCATATGTTGGATACGCTTTTTGCCCCAAGCCCATACAGAAGGGCAGATGTAATGGACGAGCTTACCTTTATATCCTGCTTTTCTCAGAGCCTTAGCCATACGTAAATTAAAGCCTGGATAATCGATGAAAATTACTAATTCAGGATGAGTGTTTAACACATAGTCGCGTATATAATAAAATTGTTTATAAAGGCTAGGCAAAGCTTTAATGACATCCGAGAAGCCCATGACAGCAAATTTTTCCATAGGCATAACGTTGACAATCCCTTCTTCTCGCAAAGCAGGGCCAGCCACCCCACTGAACCAACAGCTAGGGTATAGCTCCTTAAAAACTTTCACTAAGTGAGCACCATGTAAATCTCCACTAGGCTCTCCAGCAAAAATAAAGAGATGTGGCTTGAGATTGTCGTTACTTTTCATTAAGCCCCCACACGTTTCTCGTTCCTAGGATTCTTAGAGAGAAGCATGAGATTGCGAATATAAGGGACAATGCCTAGTGTAGGGCCTATCATATTAACCGGGTCATAGATCCGAATAAAATAAACGATTGAAAAAAAAGCTCCTAAGAGGCTAATCCACCAAAATGGAGCGCTGAGTTGACTTGTATGAGTCTTTTCAAGTTGCCACCATTGTATCCAAAAACGACAATTGAATAGAAGGAGGCCTATAAAACCAACAATATGCCAAGAAGGATGGATGAGCAAGCTATTAGAACTCCATGCATGACTAGGTAAACGTAACCAGGCCGAATTATTCTCAGCTAAGTAAAGTTGTTGAAAATAAAAAGCTAGCGTCGTTAGCACTAGAAGGCTTAGCATGATTTCTATAACCTTTGCTAGGGGTGGACGCTGAGAACTTTCTTTCATAAGATTAAGATTACGCCAGGAAATAACAGCATTTATGACTTGAACAATGCCGACATGAAATTGCATCTGGATAAAGGAATGAACAAGTAAAAGAAGGTTTCCCATTAGAGATAGCTTCCAAAAAAGAGGTGTAACTACACTTTTTCTGCAAATTTCGCTTCTAAGCCATTGAATGATAAAGCGTGCCCCAAAAGCTAAGGAGGCTATAAATCCTAGGGGATAAAAGATTTCACGCCACTGCTCGCTCATGGTAATTCTTTATTAATCTGATATTTTAGCTGACGTTTTTTCATCCAGCGTACAGCCGCAAGATCTGCAATCGTATTAAAAGATCGATTAAAAAAATTATATTTGGTTTTGCCTTTTATACGCTCGCGATGGTTAACAGCAACTTCTTGTACTACCAATCCTTCAATTTTAAAAAGGGCGGGAAGAAAACGGTGCATGCCATTGTACATTTTGATTTTATGCAAAGCAGAGGTGCGATAGATCTTCAAAGAACAACCTGTATCGCTTATGCCATCCTCGCAAATTGAACGCCGAATCAAGTTAGCTACTAGGGAGATAAGCTTTTTTGATAAAGGATCTTTACGATTGATACGTACTCCACATACCAAGTCACAATTGTTGATCGCTTCCACCAGTTTAGGAATATCTGCAGGATCATTTTGCCGATCTCCATCTAAGGTGATTACAAATTCTCCTTTGGCAGCTTTAAAACCTGCAGCAAAGGCGCTAGATTGTCCATAGTTTTCCTTAAAAACTAGCACCTTTAGATAATTTTTTTTATGCAATAAGTGAGTTAAAAGAGCAAGTGTTTGATCTGTAGAGCCATCATCTACACAAATAAGCTCCCAAGGTTTTTCTAAATCGAGCATGATGGGCTCAAGCTCTTCAATGAGCTCAACAATATTGTCCTCCTCATTTTTAAGAGGGATAACGACTGAGTATTGAATGGTCATGGATAGCTTAGGCTTTAAATGAATAAGGATGTATCATATCATCTTAAGATTTACCTAGACAAGAGGTTTTTTAATAGGGATCTAAAGTTAGGCAAACCTTGCATGATTAAGCAAAAGAGGAATAGAAAATGCTGGCCTTAAATTTGCCTTTCTCTTCATGCTTGGCAGCCTGTAAAAGAGTTTAAAATGCAGTTATAAAGTTAAAACTTTTGCTAAATTAATTTGTTTTTAATCCACTCAGCTCCCTCTTTAAAGGTAGCAGGTAAGGTTCCGTGGCCTTTGTAACCTATAGAAGAGGAAATGATTAGTTCTATAGCAGGAGAGCGGTGTCCTTGCTGGTAAGCGGCCTCGGCCAGCTGGTGGATAAAATCAAAGCAGGCATAGGTGCCAACTCTGTTGTCGCGATTGCCAATATAAAAGCGAAATTGTTTATTGACTAGCTGATCGATAAGGCTATGTAAATCCCACCTTTTTTCTAGGCTGTTTATTTTTTCTAAAGATGAAATTTTAGTCATAGGAGCAAAACCTAGGACATATTTGAGGCGCGGTTCCCGGGCAGCTAAATGGGTGGCTACAAACCCTCCACGCGAGAGCCCCCCTACAGCTATCTTCTCTTCATCTACAAAACCTTGTTGAATAAGATAATCTATATTTTTTATACAGCTTTGGAGGAAATGAGGAAAAGAATGCGAATGAGTGACCAATTGCTGTGTCCATAGGGCTAGCACCTGATTAGGATCATATCCTTCCCCATGAAAAGGAAGCGTAAACGAATAACAGCGTATAGGAAATTTTTCTAGAAAAAGTACAGGCTGATTGTAAGGCTCTTGATAAAGACTCTCTTTCGCTGAAAGAGCAAAATAAAAGAAAGCGGGTAAAGGACCGGCAGCAAGAGGTTCTCCTTGCATATAAATGGGCAAACTCGTAGGAGAAGCTATAACCTCTTGGCGCTTCATGCCTTCTATTCCTCATTTTCCCAAGCTTTGATATCTTTTTTTTGCGTTCGAGGAGGGCGCTCGTATCGCCTCTTTTTTGGGGGATGTGAATAACGATTAACCTGCGGAGGGCGGCTTGCATTTTTGTATTGGTCTCGCCAGTATATATACGCCTCTTGTAGGTGGGGTTGTATGCTAGCACGAATTTTTAGAAAAATAAGTGAAGCTTCAAATTCTTTATTGTGAACTAGTTTTGTGCGTAAATGTCGCTTGCCAGAAAAAGGTGTGAGACGGTATTGCGTGGATAGGATAAAATTCATTACGGCGCTATGACGGCGAGGAAAATGAGAAAACGAGGAAGTAACAAATCCCTTAATGAGAGAGGATGTAAGCATCATGATCTCGCCCATATGAGGGTGACGCCCTTTGTCAAGATAGTGGGTTTTAATTTCTTGTTCTAAGATGGGGAAAAGTATATTGCTGGTTAAAAGAGAGCGATCTAGAGTCTTTTTGCTGTAAAGATTGATTTGGTCAGCAGTTGTCAAATAGCGGTAAATCTCGTTTCCTTGATGACTTTGAATAAAATGAGCTAGGCAGGGAAAAATAAGTTCTAATAGGCCAGCTTGGGTCATCAGGTGAAAAAAGGGCGAGGAGTAACCTGATTCTAGCATGCGAAAGATCTCTTCCAAAATCCTGGCAGGTGAGCTTTTAATTAACTCCTTTTTGCATGCAAGTAGAGCAGTTTGTACTTCGGGAACGACGGTAAAGTTGTAGCGAGCTTGAAATTTCAATAAGCGGATCATGCGCACAGGGTCTTGCTTGAAACGGGTAGAAGGCTCTCCAATCGTCCTTAAAACTCTTTTATGAATATCTTCCCATCCACCCACATAATCAATCACGCTATGATTACTAGGATCATAAAACAAGCCGTTAATAGTAAAATCGCGGCGTAAGACATCTTCTTCGGGGGTGCCCCATACGTTATCTTGAATGATTAGATCACTATCATTTTCTCCTGAACGAAAAGTGGCTACCTCTAAGATTTTAGGTCCAAACCGTACATGCGCCAATCGAAAACGGCGGCCAATCAAAAGGCAGCTTCTGCCGAAAAGTTGTTTAATTTGTTCGGGCTTGGCCGAGGTAGAGATATCGAAATCTTTAGGGGTTTTCTTGATAAGAAGGTCACGGACACCCCCACCTACTAAATAAGCTTTAAAGCCAGCTTCTTTCAATCGGTTGATTACATAAAGGGCATCTTTATCAATCAAGTGATGCTCGATCTCATGGTCTGTCGCATGAAAAATTTTAGCTTGCAAAGACTTTAGCTCTCCTTAATCAACTGTTTGTAGATAATAGATTGTCGAGTTTGTTTCATTTGTCAAGCCCTTTTATGCAAGATCTTAAGTTGCTAAAAAGCTTTTGCAAAGAAAATCATTCCATCAATGATATGATATTTTAAGCAAGCCCTCAGCAAAAGTCAACTTCAAACCTTAGAGTTTAATAAAACTCTAAAATGAATCGAAACCCTTTACTGTTCATTTTCAAAATCAGTTTTTCTCTCTACCATGCTTTTTATTACAAAGAAAGTGTAGGATAAATGGAAAAATGTATATACTCACCTATCATTTTTCTTGATTGCCGTCTAGATTTTTGATTAATTTATAGTTTTAGGGAGAGGTTGATGACAAAGAAAAGGACGAAAGTCTTTGGAACAGACGGGGTGCGGGGACGTGCAAATTATACTCCTATGACAGTAGAGATTGCCTTAGCTTTGGGCCGAGCAGCAGGCAAGATTTTTCGACGTCACAATGGTAAACATAGGGTAGTTATTGGCAAAGATACGCGTCTATCTTGCTACATGTTTGAAAATGCTTTAATAGCTGGTTTGTGCTCCATGGGAGTAGATACATTGATGGTAGGGCCTCTCCCTACTCCAGGGGTAGCTTTTATTACAAGAGCTTACCGTGCAGATGCTGGCATTGTTATTTCAGCTTCTCATAATTCTTATTATGACAATGGAATTAAGTTTTTCTCTTCCGAAGGCTTTAAATTACCTGATGCTTGGGAAGCTGAAATGGAAGAATTGATTACTACGAATAGTTTTGAAGATAGCCTCCCTCTTGAGTTTGATATAGGAAAAAATAGCAAAATTAACGATGCAGATGGACGGTATATAGAATTTGTAAAAGCCACCTTTCCTCGTCGCTCATCTCTTAAAAATTTAAAAATTGCTTTAGATTGTGCGAATGGTGCAGGTTATAAAGTGGCACCTTTAGTATTTAGAGAGCTTGATGCCCAGGTATTTGTGTATGGTAATAGCCCGAATGGTCTAAATATTAATGATGGTTGTGGCTCTTTACATCCTGAAACTGTGCAAAAAGCTGTGATCGATCATCGGGCAGATGTAGGCATAGCCTTAGACGGGGATGCAGATCGCGTGATTATGGTGGATGAGAATGCGCAGATTGTAGATGGAGATACTATATTAGCAATTTGTGCACGGGACTTAAAAAAACAAGGGCTTCTCAAGAATAACAAAGTGATAGCGACTGTGATGTCAAATTTTGGCTTTATCAAGGCTATGAAAGCTGAACAAATAGAAGTGGTTTGCTCGCAGGTAGGAGATCGTTATGTCCTTCAAGATATGTTGAAGCATGAGGCTAATCTAGGTGGGGAGCAAAGTGGGCATATGATCTTCTTAGACCATAATACGACTGGTGATGGACTAGTTTGTGCCCTACAAGTTTTGCGTATCATGATAGAGACCGATTCTAAGCTGTCGGATTTAGCTTTAATTGTGCAACGTTATCCTCAATCTTGCATTAATGTAAGTATTCAGTCCAAACCTCCTTTAAATGATCTTAAAAATGTGCAAGAAACTATCGCTAATGTGGAAAAAATGCTGGGTGATGCAGGTCGCGTATTAGTACGCTATTCAGGCACAGAAAATATTTGCCGAGTAATGGTAGAAGGTCCTAAGTTAAAACAAGTGCAGCAAATGGCGCTTACGATCAGCAACAGCATTAAAGATGAAATAGGATTTTCTTAGCCGACTTCAAAGGAATGATTTATGTGCGGAATATTTGCTTATATAGGTTTTAGAAACTCGCTTGAAATAGCTTTAGAGGGACTAAAGAAAATTGAATACCGTGGCTATGACTCTGCGGGCGTTGCGGGTATCAAAGAGGGACGGATTGCATCTTGCAAAGAACTAGGCAAAATATCGGCTCTGGAGAAAGAGCTGCAAGCTTGTAATTTTTGTTTAGCAGACGCTGCGATTGCGCAAACACGTTGGGCTACCCATGGAGTGCCTAGCAAGATTAATGCTCATCCCCATTTTGATACGTCACATTCCTTGGCTGTTGTGCATAATGGAATTATTGAAAATCATGAGAGCTTAAAGCAAGATTTGATTAAAAAAGGGGCTCGCTTTGTTTCTGAGACAGATACCGAAGTGGTTGCTCATCTAATTGGTAGCTTTTACCAAGGGGATTTTCTGCAGGCTGTTCAGCAAGCCTCACATTTGCTAAAAGGAGCTTTTGCTCTTGCAATTATTCATAAAGATCATCCCCATCAAATCATTGCTATCGCTCAAGAATGTCCTCTAGTGATGGGTATAGGTAACAATGAAGTTTTTATTTCTTCAGACTCTAATGCTTTTTTAAATTTTACTCAGGATGTAGTTTATCTAACTAACTCTGAAATCGCGGTGGTTAGCCATAAAGAGGTAAGGATATACAATTCTGCAGGAGATGAGGTTGAAAAAAAGATTGAACGCTTGCCTGTAACAGCTAGTGATGCTCATAAAGGCCATTTTGAACATTATACTCTTAAGGAAATTAACGAGCAGCCTCAGGCCATCTTCAACGCCCTGGAAGGACGTTTTTCCGAGGAATATGGCACAGCAGTTTTTGCGGAGTTAGAGCTGGATCTGACAGAACTTTTAGCCGCCCAGCGCATTTTAATTTTAGGCTGTGGCACCTCATGGAATGCTGGTTATGTGGCTTCTTACATGATCGAGGAAAAAGCACGTATCCCTGTTGAAGTGGAAATTTCGTCTGAATTTCGTTATAAAAATCCTATAATTCTTCCCCATACTTTAGTAATTGCCATCAGCCAATCTGGAGAAACAGCAGATACTATAGCAGCCGTCAGAGAGATTAAAGCTAAAGGTGGAAAAGTAATCGCACTCTGTAATGTCGCAGGTTCCACATTGGCAAGAGAGGCAGATGCAACTCTTTTTTTAAAGTGCGGTCCTGAAATTGGTGTGTGTTCCACTAAAGCCTTCACAAGTCAATTAGTTGTGCTTGCTTTATTGACCTTAAGGATGGCTAGGATGCGGCATCTAGGAAAAAATGAGGGGCAAGAATTTTTAAAAGCTTTACGGGTTTTACCCGAGCAAATTCAGTTAGTATTGGATAATGCTTATTATATAGAAAACGTCGCTAAAAAATATGCTCAGTATGAAAATTTTTTCTTTCTGGGGCGGCGCTATATGTATCCTACAGCTTTAGAAGGAGCTCTTAAGCTGAAAGAAATTTCCTACATTAATGCCAACGGTTATCCAGCAGGAGAAATAAAGCATGGACCTATTGCTTTAATTAATAGCCATTGTCCTACCGTAGCTCTTTGTCCTAATAAAACTACCTACGGTAAGCTATTGAGCAATTTGATGGAAGTAAAGGCGCGTAAAGGCCCTATTATAGCTATTGCTGAAGAAGGGGAAGATAGCTTGAAAGGAGTAGCGGATGATATTATACGCATACCCCCTACGATGGATGAACTAGCGAGCATTCCGGTTACTGTAGTTAATCAATTACTAGCTTATTATATTGCACGAGAAAGAGGGACAGATATTGATCAGCCCCGTAATTTAGCTAAATCGGTTACTGTTGAATAATTGAAAGCCTTTGTGGCTACCTTCTTGAAGCCTATTTAAGCTAGTATTAAATTATTTTTACATTTTAAAATTTAATTTTCTTGGCTCTTCGAAGGCTTTTATAGTAAAAAAAATTTAATAAAAAAAGAATTTATTGTTTTTATTCCAAATTTTTCAGAATTCCCAAAACCATAGGCTTTTCTTTTAATAAGCTTAATTTTTTTGTTAACTCCTTCCACACCCCTTACTCTCTTATTAAAATCATTCAATATGTTTCCTTCCCAATTTAGTAAAGTCTTTCCAAATTTGCAATATCCTGTGGCTTTATGTCTAACTGTATTTAACACCCATGCGGACAGTTCCTCGCTGCCTGTTTGCTTATTATCATTTAAATCATTAAATAAGCTTCTAAACGGTTCTTTAAGCTTATGAATGTAATCTCACTGATAAACTTTTTTGATTAGCTCGGTGAGTTGCGCGAAGTTGCTTGAATTTGATTGGCTATAAAATGCCTGGATTCTTCAAACCTAGTGGAAGAAGGATCAAGGGATAAAGAAATTGCAAAGCCAGAATGTTTTTTTGTTTTTTTCGCGCTTGGCTAAGCTGCCTACTATAAAAATCGATTAATCGGTCAGAACTTATAAAGCAAATTTTGGCAAAGTGTGGCTAAAATAATCGTTCATTAGTATAAACAATTTTCCTTCAAAAAAGCAATGGATTGGGCATGAATCAGTTGATATTTAAAGTAGACTATTGAATTTTAGAAAATGAAAGACTATATCTTTACAATAAATCAAAAAAATTTAAATTTAGGGTAAATAATATGACCTACTTTCTTTAATTCCTAATATAAGAATACCTGAAGAAGTGCAATTAAAAATTTTTAGCTTTCTAGATGAAAAAGAATTAACGATGGCAGCCCTTGTTAATAAACATTGGCAGCGAATGACCCAAGATCCTTCTTTATGACGGCCTATTTGCCAACGACGCTGGAAAAACCTTAGCCACTCTTCTTTCTCAAGGAAAAAACTGGCGAAAAATCTGTAAGAAAAGGGTGCGGATGTCAAAAACGATGAGGCTAACGAAAGGCGAATATTCAAATTTTTTTGATGGGTCTAGATTATTTAATGTTTGAAATGTTCTATTGAATTTTAACTATTAAATCACTAGTATTTTATAATAAATAAAAACAAATTTAAAGTTATGGTAAATAACGTGACCCCGCTTTCTTTAATTCCTCATATAAGAATACCTGAAGAAGTGCAATTAAAGATTCTTAGTCTTCTAGATGAAAAAGATTTACCGATGGCAGCCCTTGTTAATAAACATTGGCAGCGAATGACCCAAGATCCTTCTTTATGGCGGCCTATTTGCCAACGACGCTGGAAAAACCTTAGCTATTCTTCTTCTCCAGGGAAAAACTGGCGAAAAATCTATAAGAAAAGAGTGCAGATGGCGCAAACGATGAGGCTAACGAAAGGCGAGCATTCAAAAAATGAATGCAAACAGACTATTTACAAATTACCTAATTTTTCAGGAAAAATTCTTGCGCTTAAAAGAGAAAAACAATTCGCTTTTATAAAAGCTACAGCAGGTACAGCGCAAATCTATCATCTGGGCGAAAAAAGTTGTCAGCTAGTGTATGAGAATGTAAAAGAGGAAAGTTCTCGCCTGATTCATTATCAAGAAGGCCATATTATTCAAGTGACGCAAGAGGGGCAGCTCTATCGTTGGAAAGTTAATGAGGCTTTTCCCCAAACTTCTCTCTGTTACCTTGGAAACTTTGAAAATGCTTACTTGGCTCAAAACCATTTATTTTTAGTTAATCCTCATCAAACGCAATTTAAAATTGTGGATGTACGCACAGGCTTAAGCTACCATAAAAGCACCTGTGCACCGATTAGTTTTATCCTCTGCCGAAATAATCAAGCTTTAATCCACTGTCTAGATGGCAGCCTTTACTTTATTAAGGATATAGAAAACTCTTTTTCTATGAACTTGATAGCCTTAGAAGGCACTTTTAAAATTCCTCTTAATCAAGAACTCTGCCAGTTTGATGAAGAGCGCGTCATTGTTTTATGTGAAAATGATTTACACAGAAGAGGCCATGTATGGGATGCTTCTAATGGGAAAAAAAAGGTAGAATTTACCTTGGAACCTCGACCTATGGAAAAACGTTGGGACACGAAGTCAGTTCTAACAACCTGTAGTTATGATGGCAAGCGCTTAGCAGTAGGACTAAGTATAGGTTTTGTTTTAACTTATAATTTTGATGATGGAAATTTTTTAACTCAATCAAATCTAGGCTGCTTAGCGCCTGTGCGTTTTCTTGCCTTAGATGAAAACTATTTCCTTGCCTCTACTTTTCATCCTGAATTCAAATGCTTCAAACTTTATCAACATACTCCTATTATAGAGTGTTGCGGAGCATTCTGGCCTTTGCCGCCTAGAGAATATCCATTGGTAGATTCTAATACTATCCATGCTAGCTACGATGGCCGCAAACTACTCTTTTGTGATGAACATGGATGGCTGCATCTATGGGACTTTGCTCATTTACAAGGAAAGGAGCCTGTTTTAGTCGCTCCTCCCGATGCTTAGGAAAGCTATTTGTTTACCTGAAGCGTTTGGCTAATTAAAATAGATTGCAACTGTTCATAAGAGCGATAAGAGGAATATTTTCCTTGCATTATTTCTTGGCTAAGCTTCTCGGTGAGTTGAGAAGTTGATTGAAGCTGCTTATCTATAAAATGTCTAGATTCTTCGAGCTTAGCGAAAGAAGAGGGGTCAATGGGGGAAGAAATTGAAGAGCCGAAATATGTTTTTATGTAGGCTAAACGGTTTCTAAATTCTGCTTGTATGAGTCGATCGTCTGGAGCTCTTAGTGCAGCTCTTTTCTCCTGTAAAGCTGAAAGGCTTTCCTTATCTTTTTTTAATTTTTCCCGAACTTTCCCCAGCTCCTCAGACATTTTTTGATAGCTTTTATGCTTTTTTTCTATTCCCGGAAAATGTGGTGAAGTTGGGTCCATTGAAAGAATCCAATCCTCCTGCGTGGTAAGTTCATATTCCTTCAGCTTGTTAACAAATTTTCTAGTGACCTCTTCTTTCTGATGTATGGCGCTTTCAAGACGCTGAATTTTTTCGTCTATCGGTCCATAAATTTCTTTTTGTTGCTGTTGATAGACTTCATATTTATTTCTGAATGCTTGGAAATCCTGCGGAAAACTTGCAAGCAATCCTTTCATGTCTTCTAAATTAGGAATGACAAGGGGAAGAGAGTGAGAATCATTTAAGGTAGAAATGCTATCTAATAACTCAGGGATAAGTAGAGCTAAAAAATTATTTATGTTTTCAAGATTCTTAAACTTTTCGTCCAGAGAAGCTCCCGCTTTAGTTGTTAAGTAGAGATTATTATCCCAAAGGAGCTTATTAAATGCTTGCATGCTTTGTTCTAAATCTTTAAGCGTGTTGAGTTTTTCATCGGTCTGCATTAAGCTTTGAACCAATTCTCTTTCAATTTCTCTACCTACATGCACTGTAGCCGCTATCGGCGTCAAGCTTGTTCCTGATGAAACAAGTCGTAATTGTTCTCTGGCAAAATTACGAACATTTCTTTCAATGATATCATCTACTCTGTTAAGGGTAGCGGGAGCTATTATGGTATGATTATTTAAATAGTAAAATTTACTTTGTTCATTGAATAAGGAACGGGAAAGAGGCTCGGGAAAAAATTTGCTCCATAATTTGTTAACGGCTTCCTCTGCTCCTACCTTCTTATCTATAATTTGCTTTAAAGTTTCTTGAAGATCTTCTCCAGGGATGCCAAGAGCCAATAATTTTAAGATTAAAGGAGAAGAAATATTTTCTTTTTCCTCTCTTTCTTGGCGCGCAGCTACAAGGACTTCTCGCTTTAATTTTTCTAAGTAATTGTCTTTAATTTCTGGAAACAATGAATGATGGCAAGCCTCTGTACCATGCCTCTCAGAACCCTGATGGAGTTGAAATTTTGCTCCATGGGTTTCAATGTGACTTCGCGATTGAAAGAAAGTTACCGATAGATGAAAAAAAAGTAGTAACCGTGCTTCAGCATGCATCTTCACAGCAGAGGATAATTCACTAGCTGGGGTGCCCTCTTGTCCATTATTATACCTATCCATCTCCTTTATCAGCTGTTGAAGATGAGAAAATTTAAGCCAATCCTCTTGCCTGGCCGTCCTAGTTAAGCTAGGAATGAGTTCATGGACATTGAGGACAACTTGACGGTTAGTGGCAGGGTTGCTATCTAAAGGACCTGCAGGTCTGAGTTGCAAAGAAAAAATTTCTTTAGCAAAATGAAAAATTGCCAAAGAATCTTTATCCCCTTCTTCCATTCTCAGGTAAGTATAAAGATGAGCTTTAAACTGCGGATTTGCTTCAATTTCTTCCTTAACTCGATTTACAAAAAGTGTAGTTACTCTTTTGTTTAATTGTTTCTCTTCTCCTTTCTCTTCATCTTCTCTAGCCCTTTTTAAGTTCTTTATCTGTAAAAACTCAGAAGATGAAGAAGAATTAGGACCTATAGGATTATTCATCAGACGCTCCTTTTTCTTATATGGAATTAGATTTTTAGTGATTCGCTCTAGGTAGTGCAATTTTCATGCCAATTGCTTGAGGAGAGAGAAAATGCTCTTCGAAAGGAGAAGGTTAAAAGAGGTCTAAAGATGATCAATTCCCCTTAAGCTTCCACGCTTTAAAGGAGAGAAAAAGTTGCTTAATGAGGAGTAGGAAAAAGAGCTTAAGGAGGGCTTAAATATTAATCTAGCTACTTTATTAGCCAATTTAATCACCTCTTATGAGGCGAGTAGCCACTGGAAGATCCTAGCGTATGCAAAGATCTTAAGGGGGGATAAGATAACCTAAGAAAAAATATATTTTTAAGATCTATAGCGAAGGAAAACAAAAAAAGCATTTTCCTTATTAAGAGATTAATAGAGTACTCTTTAGGTTTTAAGGAGGGAAAATAGATAGAATATGCCAGGCTTGTTTTCTTTATTTTCTCTAGCTGGGTTGTTGATTTTAACGCTAAAGGAATAGAGTTTATCAAAGGAAAAAAGATAAAAGGTGAACAGTATCGTAAAAGAGACCGACGAAAAATAAAGTTAAGATAACCGGTGGTTACATTAGCTTTTTGTAAAGCGGAGCATAAAAGGCACTTGCGATCTAGCTTATTGTCCTGGTGAGGCCCTTCTATGCGATAGGGCCAAAGCTGGGGGCAACGTTCGGGCAAGAGAGGAATGCTTTAAAGTTTCTAAAGAAAAATTGGGGCAGGGAAGGCTTGAAGGCGACAAGCTACACAAGCTAGTATCTACATATAGCGCTTCGTTATTTAACATTAACTTTTTTTATAGCCTCCGCTATGCTTTCAATCCGTCAAATGAAAAAAAATTTTCCTAGAGTTCATATGAAATACCTTCTAAAAATATAAAATTTCATTCAATTGTAGATTTCTTAGGAATTATTGCTTTTATGGCTTCTATCTTGAATTTTTGAAAGTTCCTCTCTATACTCGCACCTAATTTAACTTATTTAAGAAGATGAGCCCATGAACAATACTGCAAGTTTACTTAAAGGCGCCTTATTAGTAGCAGGAACCTCTATCGGAGGGGGAATGCTTGCTCTACCCGTAGCCACAAGCTTAGGCGGCTTCGTTCCCTCTTTACTTACTTATTTTTTTTGTTGGGTTTTCATGGCCTGTACTGGCTTATTATTCCTTGAAGTTTCTACTTGGATGAAGGGGGAAGCTAATATTGTGACTATGGCCTACACTACTTTGGGAAGTTTAGGCAAATGGGCAGCATGGATCATTTATCTATTTTTATTTTACTGCCTCAATTTAGCTTATATAGTAGGGTGTGGAAATCTGGTTTCTCAGCTCTTAGTCAATATTGTTCCTGCTCATTATGGCTCTTTGCTGTTCGTGCTTTTATTTAGCCCTTTTGTTTATGCTGGCGCTCAAGTAATTAGCCATTTAAATATCATGCTCATGGGTGGATTAGCTATGTTTTATGCTGCTTTTGTGATGCTAGGAGCTCCCCATGTAAACTCCCAACATCTATTCTATCAAGACTGGTCCCTAGCCGTTGTAGGTTTGCCTATTGCTTTTACTGCATTTGCCTACCAAGGAATTATCCCTACTTTAGTGCAATATATGCATAGCGATATACGTTTAACACGCTTAGCTATTTTGATAGGTAGTTTTATTCCCTTGATAACTTATATGATTTGGCAGTGGTTAATTCAAGGTATTGTGCCGACTTTCGGCTCAGGAGGATTAATAGAGACCCTACAAAAAGGAGAAAATGCTGTAGTTCCGCTTAAGCATTTTTTAGGCACTCCTGCTGTCTATATCATTGGCCAATTTTTTGCTTTTTTTGCTTTAGTAACTTCATTTTTTGGGGTGACTTTAGGATTGCTAGATTTTCTTGCCGATGGATTGCAATTAAAAAAGAACAGCGCAAATAAACTCTTTATTTGCTTAGCTATTTTTGTTCCCCCTCTATTGATTTCCTATAGCCATCCTCATATTTTTTTAGAAGCCTTAGATTATGCCGGAGGATATGGTTGTGCTCTTTTGTTGGGCTTATTACCTGTCTTAATGGTGTGGGTAGGACGGTATGTGCGTGGATTTAAAGGAGCGTATATTTTTCCGGGTGGGCGTATAGCTTTGGTTTTTCTCTTTATGTTTGTCCTATTTGAAATAGCCTGTGAAAGCTATATTAAGTTTATAAAATGAAAGCTAGATATTAGCATTTTTTTAAATGCTTTCCTTAACTTTTAAGGATGATGAGAAGAGGGATAGCGGTAAGAGCGCTGAGGCGTAAGTTTAGAGGGATCATAAGGAGGAGTGCGAGCAGTAGGCTGGCGCCCATGGCGCCTTGGGCGCCGTGGTTGAGTGTAGGAATAGATTTTTAAATTTTTGCCTATGCGGTCATACGCTTCCGAAGGATAAGGAATAAAAAAAGAAAGGAAGGATAATAGATAAACTAATCTTCTATTTTTCATTTAGCCCTTTTTAAATTAAGATGGCTTTCTAGTTGATTTTTGCTACTCTTATTAATTCCAAGAACGACGATTATCGTTCTTTTTAATAGGAAAAACGGCTTTCAAGACGTCTCTCATAGGGAGCAGGATAGCTTGGATTGAGATAAATCGAATAGCTAGAGGGGTAATAATAGGATGAGGAAGGCCCTCTATAATAGTCATAGTAATAGGGATAGGAGGCTCCAAAGCCCAGCCCAATTCCTAATCCGCCATAGTAATAATAATTATTTCCTCCTCCATGCCTATGATCATGATGTTTTTCATCCCTATCATGGCGTCCACCTTTATGGTGCCCATTCCTACCCCCATGCTTTCCTTGAGCTATCAGCAAATTGTCTTTCAATTTTTGAGGCTCATCAGCTTGTAAAGTAGAAGAAATACCCATAGATAGAGAGAAAAAAGCAATAAGAAAGCCATATCTTTTGTACATACAATCTCCCGGTTTATTAGCTATTCAAGTTCTTAAGACACCAACTAAAAAGTTTTTATAAATTAATCTCTAGACTGTTAATCAAATCCACTTATGTTTCCTGTTTTTCTGCTAAAGCTGCTTTTGAGATAGGATTACTTTGTACCTTGCAAGTACTAGCCATAGCTGCTAAATTTTCCTAGAAATCCAAGGCTTAAGCTTTTTATAATAAACCCTCAAGGGAGAGCTTATTGACTTAATATTCTAAGAACTTTAGGGGCCTGCTGCGCTTTTTTTCTTAAAAAAGCTTTAAAAGAAACCTTTTACTCAATAGAAGAACTTTAAAATAAAAGGAAAAACTTTTCAATTTATCGCATGTTTTTCTCCAAATCCCTGGCTAACCAAGTGTTTCAACTGAATTTCAAAGGCTTAAAATGGTGTTAGATTTTTGGTTGGTGCCATGCTCTTCTATTCGTATTTATTTAAAAGTATTTCCAAAACCCAAGAATTAGCTAGGTTCCCTAATTGAAGAAAATCTAGCTAGCTTTATCCTTTATTTAAAATTAAGTGTTTCTCTTTACTATTTTCTTAAAGCTAAATTGAAGCTAAAATTTAAGCGTGTAGTTTTTTAATTTTCTTTTTTTAATCAACTCTTTTGGCTTAAAGAATGTTAAATATCTTTTTAATTTTATTCATATTTTAACGGGTGTAGCCCAACAAAGGGATGAAAAGGGATTGGATTTACTAACCGCTCTTTCCAGCATTTTTTCCCTCTATAAATGAGCAGGCATCCTTTCCTAATCATTTTAAAATTGCCTAGCAAGGATTTATAATAGCTAAGCCAAGTGATATAAAAAATTACCCACCTATATTTAAATTAACATTAATTCCATTATCCCAGTAGTAATTAGGATGATAGTAATAATAGGGATAACCATTATAATAATAGGGATAGGTAACAGAAGTATCGCTATAGACGAAGCCTGGATTATACCAGGGATCTACTACATATACATTGCTATGTCCATGCTCATGATGCCAACGATGATCTTCATGATGATGCTCCCATCCATGATCTTGTTTTCCATGAAAGCCCTCATAAGAATGATGTCTTTCTTCCTTAACGCCTCCATGGTCACTCCCACTGTGTGCAAACAATCTAAGAGATGAAATAGCAAGCGCGGCGCTCAAAATTGTGACGCGAATTAAGCTTTTTTTCATAATTAATCTCCCCTTTAACTTATAATTTCTTTTAACGATTTTGTGAGTTTTGAACAAGAAGGTAATGGAGGAGAATGTAAAAATATTTTATTATGCTTGCTTTCAAACATATAGAATATAAGAAAGCCTGCTTTCCGGAAATTATGAAAAGCTAAAGAAAAGAAAAAATTAATTTTCTTTGAGATTTGATAAGTTTAAATTTTGCTTAGGTAGAGGTGATTTTTCAATTGAATGACTTTAATATATAGATCTGAGTTTATAAACTTTTTATTCATCAAACAGCGCTTTTACAAAGCTTTCAGCATTAAAAGGCTCAAAATCTTCTACTCCCTCACCAAAGCCTATATATTTAATAGGAATACCAAGCTGTTGTTGAATGCTAATAGCAATTCCCCCTCTTGCTGTTCCATCAACTTTAGTAAGAATCAAACCAGTAATAGGGGTATGCTTATGAAAAATAGTAGCCTGATCGATTGCATTTTGTCCTGTCGTCGCATCAAGAACCAAAAGAATTTCCTGAGGGGTGCTATTTTGCACTTTATGGCAGGATCTTTTGATCTTTTCAAGCTCTTGCATAAGATTAGCTTTGGTATGTAGCCTTCCAGCAGTATCAATGATTAATATATCTGCTCCTCTTGCTTTGGCTGCTGTTACCGCATCAAAAGCAACTGAGGCAGGGTCACTTTTGGCAGCTCCTTTAACAATGTGAATATTTAAGAGCTGTGCCCAGCGCTCCAACTGTTCGACTGCAGCAGCGCGAAAGGTATCAGCTGCGGCGAGTAAGACTTTCTTACCTTGGCTATGGTAGAACTTGGCGAGCTTAGCAGCTGAAGTGGTTTTACCATTTCCATTAACTCCTACAATTAGAATAACATGAGGGGTAGAGGAATCCATAGTTGAGACAGAAAGGGAAGGGCTCTTAAGGCTTTGGACAATGTCTTGTTGAATTTCTTTGACTAAATCTTCCGGTTTTAAAAGTGGATGGCTGATGTGTAACTGGCGAATTTTCTCGGTTAAAGTTGCGGACATTTTAACCCCTAAATCCGCTTCATACAAAGTACGTTCTATTTGCTCTAAGGTTTCCTCATTGAGGGGTTTGCTAAAAAGAGCTTTAAGCTTATGTCCTAATACAGCACTTGTCTTGGATAAGGCTTTTTTTAATTTAGTATAGCTGCCTTTTAAAAAATTTAAAATCATAAAAGTTTTTTGTAAATTTAGGTTAAGTAGAAAAAAAGTATACCACATCAGGCTTGAAGATTAAAAAGAAAAAATAGGTTAAGTGCTGTGAGGTGGAGGGGAGTGATGATGAATCTTCATGCCTTTCAATCTTAAAAAAATATTGGCTAGCTTAGCCCTTCTTGTAATGGCCTTTAATTAAGCAAGGGGAATAACGGGCGATATGATCTTAAAATAGATGAAATGATTAAAGGGCAAGTTTAAGGATTAAAGCAAGAGAAGTAGGAAGAGTTCCATATTAGGGAGTAAAGTTTTGCAGTTGGTGGAGGCAATATTTAAAAAATTTTATACCTTCTTTGCTCAACTTAAGCATCGCTGCTAAAGCAAGGATTTAAGACATTTTCTCTTTCTTTTATAAAGTTATAGTTTATTGAGAAAAAAGTTAGGAAGAAGGAGGCTACTCATAGTAAGCGAAAATGGGGCAGGGAAGCAAGGAAGAGACTGCCTAAACGAATGAAAATTTAGGAAAATAAATTTGTAGCCCTAACTTTTGGCCCATTGGGTCTTCTCTTAGGAGAAATAGGCGACTACAATTCTAGTGGCACAAAAGGAAGGGCTGCTGATAAGATAAAACAGATGGAAAGCTCAAAAAATATAATTCAACAAGGTGTCTTAAAAAGAAGCAAAAGGCATAAAAGAAATAATGGTTACTATTCCTGGAAAAATTCCTCTACGTATTTATCCTTTTTTTTGGATTTTAACTTTGATTATCGGCTGGTTAAACAGTTTTTCAGAAATAACATCTATCCATGCAGTTTTAATTAAAACTGTGCTATGGGTCATCGTTATTACGTTTTCCATTATTGTGCATGAATATGGGCATGCTTTATCCGCGCTTGCTTTTGGCCAACGTTCTACTATAGAGCTTACTGGCTTAGGAGGAGCAACTTATCGAACAGGCCCTAAGCTTAAGCTATGGCAAGAATTTATCATTGTCCTTGCAGGTCCGCTTGCTGGCTTTGCTTTAGCAGGAGGCACTTATCTATTTTTAAATAGATGGAGTGAACATTCTTCCCATCTAGGAATCTTTGCTTTGGAAATCTGTTTCTATGTCAATACCTTTTGGACAATAGTTAATCTGCTACCTGTGCAACCTCTAGATGGAGGACGGCTTTTAAGTATAATTTTAGAAGGCTTATTAGGCCTGCGAGGAATCAAAATTGCCTCTTTTATAAGCATTCTTATTGCTGCAGGTGTAGGTTTATTCTTTTTTGCAGTGCAAGCCACTTTAGCAGGATCTTTGTTTTTAATTTTAGCTTTTGAAAGCTATCGTTCCTGGCAAAGCACGTTATCGATGCAAGCGCAAGATCAAAACGATGAGATTAAAGATTTATTAAAAGCTGCAGAAGAAGACCTCCAAGAAGGAAGGAAGCAAGAAGCTTTCGAGAAATTTAAAACTGTTCGCAACAGGACACAATCAGGTGTTTTATATAGGCAGGCTACCTACCATGAGGCCCTTTTATTAAATGAAAAAGGAGACTATAAAGCAGCCTATGAAATTCTTTATCCTCTTAAAAATAAATTTCATCTGCCTATTTGGCAGTTATTGCAAGATTTAGCTTATCATAATCAAGATTGGAAAGAGGCTATTCAATTAGGTAATCGAATATTTAGTGAGGCCCCTAGCTACCAGACTGCTCTTACCAATGCCCTCAGCTATGCTCAGCTAGGTTTGTCTAAACCTGCCGTAGGATGGTTAGAATCGGCTTTTAGGCAGGGGATGCCTTATAAGACTCCCATCCTTTCTAAAAGTGAATTTGATTCTATCCGCCCCAGTAGCGCTTTCCAAAATTTATTAAAAAATTGCCTTAATGAATTAAACTGAATTTTTTTATAACAATAATTGTAAAAAGATGAGTTTTTTTATCTTTTATTACTTGTTTTGTTTATAGGCGTTAATTATAATTATTTATTTATTAACAATAAAACTTGGATGAGCCATGATTCCCCCTTCTGTAGGAGCAACCCCCCATATACCTCTTTCCCTTAAAATAGAGGAAAAAGAGAATTCCAAAAGTAGAGCTATACAGATATGCCAAGAAAAATATCCTAGTGACTTTAAGCAAAAAAAAATCATTGCCCTGGCCATCGTGATTGGAACCCTATCTTTAACGCTTCTTTCTGTGGTAGGTTCAATCGTAGCTGCCCTCACCTTAGCTTCTCCTTTAGGAATTGTTTTATTAGTAGCTACTCCTTTAGCTATTGTAGGAATAGGCTTGCTTATCAAAAAAATAGATGACAAAACTCTTTATTGGTCGAGGGGAGTAGCTAATGGCCTTATCGAGAAAAAAGCTAAAGAGGAAAAGGAAGCAAGGGAAAAAGAAAAAGATAACGCTTGCAAAGTGGCAGTATCTAAGAATAATTAAATTTAGCTTTCAGCTTTCCTGTTTACCTAAGAAATAGCTCCCTCTTTGGCCTAAGATGTATGGTTTCTTAGCTGCTTATCTGCAATTGCTTGCCGACTTCTATCTTTTCTTAAGATGATCCATCTGTTTTTAATTTAAATAGGCTATTTAGCTAGCTGCGGAGGTTATTTATCTGATAGCTAGGAAGTTTTTTCTATCTTTTTATTTTTTTAACTTCTATTTTTTTTAGGAAATGGAGCTTTTCTTTACCGAAATTAAAAGAATTTGCTATAAGAGTGCTGTTTCTAAATTAAACCCGGTGGAGAAGAACCCATGAAATTAAAATTAGTTTCTATCTTATTGTATACGATGATGCCTATGTTAGCTACAGCAGCACCTGCAGCTGATCAATCAGCTGTTACAGAGGAAAAAGTTCCTTTCAATTTACATAGCAATCCTGATACAACAGATGTATTTGCTATTCCCTTAGACTCTAGCGAAGCCGAGCTAGATGGAGAAGAAGAAGAACTACAAGAACTTCAGAAATATGATGTAAAGAAAAATTAAGCCTTTCAGAAGAAGTGCGAAGCTATCATTAGCTTCGCACTTAATTATCTCCCTTATTTTACCCATAAAGAAATAAAACGAGTTGTATTTCCTTGCTTAACCAGCAGAAGGACTGGTTTATTGCTATCGTGGGTATCCAAGAGCTTGTTAAACTGATCCAGACTGCTAACAGGCTGTTGATCAAGGCTTAAGATTAAGGTTCCTTTTTTTAGGCCTGTCCATGCCGCAGCGCTATTAGGTAAAATCTTTGAGATCACCACACCTTTTTGATCACCATATCCTAAAGAGCGGGAAAGCTCAGGTGTAAGTTCTTGCACTTCAATACCTAATTTGTTTTCTTTTTGCGTTAAGCTAGAAGTTTTTTCTCCTAAGCTAGGCATCCTGCCAACTTCTAGAGTGAGGGTAAAAGGTGGTATATCTTTACGCTGAAGGGTAAGAGTTAATTTGCTGCCTGGCTTCATTAAGCCAATCGCATTCCTTAGCTCTCCAATAGTGTTAAATGAACGATCATTATATTGGAGAATGACATCACCTTGTTTAATACCAGCTTTTTCTGCCGGTGAATCTTTACTTACCTCTGCTACAAGAGCTCCTTGAGGTTTTTCTAAGCCTAACGCTTTGGCAAGATCTTTGTCGACTATTTGCAAAGCCACCCCTATAAAGCCATTGGAGATGGTTCCACTTTCTAAAATTTGTTCAAAATCATTTTTAATGATGTTGCTAGGGATTGCAAAGCCAATACCCATATGGCCACTACCATTTCTTGAGATAATAGCTGTATTCATGCCAATCACCTCACTCTTTAGATTCAAAAGAGGACCTCCAGAATTACCACGATTAACAGCAGCATCTATTTGAATAAAATCTTCAATTTGAGCAATATCGAGGTTATTCCGACCTTTAGCGCTTACCACGCCCACAGTTAAACTAGCCTCTAAACCTAAAGGGGCACCAATAGCCACAGCCCATTGGCCTACTTTAATCTCATCCGAGTTGGCTAGCTTAAGGTAGGGTAAATCTTGGGCATCAATTTTTAATACTGCCACATCGGTGCTAGGATCTTGTCCAATAATAATAGCCGTAAAGCTTCTTTTATCATTAAGAATGACCTCTATTTCAGTAGCTTTATTGACAACATGGCTATTGGTAATAATATAGCCATCAGGGGAGACAATAAAGCCGGAGCCTTGATTAATTTCTAGTTCAGGTAAGGGCTCAGGATAAAGAGGAGCGCCAAAAAAAGGCTGAAAAGGTTGAAAAAACTCATCATTAAAGAAATTGCTGCTGGGGGGGAAAAAACTTTTTGTTTTAACTTGAATAGAAACGACAGCAGGAATTGCTTGGTCAGCAATTTGCGTAAAATCTTGTAAAAGAACATTTGAACTGATTTCTTTAGAACTTAAAAGAGACCTCTGGCTAAAAATTAAGGAAAAACATACCAGGGTCAATAAACCATGTTTAATTAGATGCATAATTACCTTCCTAATTGGCTAAAAATTCAAGAGTTCGTGCAATAATTAAATAACCTTTTTCTAATCGATCGATTCCAAAATGCTCGTTAGGAGCATGAATTTGATCATCAGGCAAGCCCAATCCCATGAGAACAACCTCGCTTTGGCTGGCTTCAGAAAGCTGCTGGATGATCGGTATGGATCCTCCCGAGTATGTAAAAGCACATGAAGTCTTATACACCTCCTCATAAGCTTTAGCGAAAGCTTGTACACATTTAGATGAAGGCTCTATTCTTACTGCCTTGCCTCCGCCTGCATGGATATGAACTTTCACTTCCACGCCTTCCGGAGCTTTTTGTTCAATAAAATTAGCAATTTTTTTAGCAGTTTCCTCGGGAGATTGGTGCGGGACTAACCGACACGATAGCTTAGCTATAGCTTGAGAAGGAATGACAGTTTTAAAGCCTTCTCCTGCATATCCTCCTGAGATTCCGTTAATTTCTATTGTCGGTCTAAGCCAGCTTCTTTCTAAGGGTGTATAGTTTTTTTCTCCTCCGGTAGGCTTAGCTCCAAAAGTAAAGAAATAGTCTTGTTCGTCAAAATCAAAAGTAATTCTTTCTTTTTCCTCTGGGCTAAGCTCCTGCACATCTTTGTAAAAGTCAGGAATTCTTATACGACCTGCGGGGTCTCTTAGCTGCGCTAAAATATCTACAAGCGCATGCAGGGGATTATAAGCTATTCCTCCATATGAACCTGAATGTAGATCGGTCTTAGCACCTTTAACTTCCACATCCATGGTCACAATTCCTCTAACTCCTAAGGTAACCGCAGGAGCTGTAGGATGGCGAAGTCCTAAGTCCACAATGGCAAGATAGTCTGCTTGAAGTTCTTTCTTTTTATATGCCAATAGTCCTGAAAGCCCCAAGCTGCCACATTCTTCTTCTCCTTCGATGCAAAATTTAACATTAATTGGCAATTTTCCATCAATATTCATAAGAGCTTTGATGGCAAAAAGTGTGTAAAAACATTGGCCTTTATTATCTTGAGCTCCACGCGCATAGACTTCTCCGTGGCGAATAGTAGGCTCAAAAGGGGATGTGTGCCATGCCTCTAGGGGATCAATAGGTTGAACATCATAATGATTGTAAATTAATAAGGTAGGCTGGGAAGGGCCGGCCTTCATGTAAGAGGCAAATATGACAGGATGTCCTTTAGTAGGCCAAATTTCAGCCTCAAAACCTATATTTTTAAGATAGCTCATCACCCATTGGGCGCAGGCTTCCATCTGAGAGGTATAGCCTATCTCTGAGCTAATACTTTGAAAACGTAAAAAAGCAAAATATTCTTCCAAAGCAATTTTTTCCTGCTTTTTATAATAGTCCTGCAAAACATGCAGGGAAGGGAAAGAGTTTTGCATCAATTGACCTCTTGATAAATGTTGAATGAAACTTAAGAAAGATCTATACCATTGCGCATGTTTTTCTCTCAATAAAAGTTCCCAAAGCGTATAAATTACGGCTTAATGAACGGTTCTATAAGTTAATCGTGAGATAAAGCAGGAAGATTAAAGCCGTGAGGAAAAGGGCAACATAGATTAAAAGAGCTTTTTTTACTTTACGATGATGCTGCTCGATTAACAGCGGGCTTAGTAGGCAAGACTTCAAAAACTCTACCCTTTCTTTGATACTGTAATGATGCCAGTTGGGAGTGGCATATCCTCCATTAGCATAGGCTACAGCTTCTAAAGCATTAATCATAGACTCTAAAGGTAAACCGACTTTAAAGACATGTAAGTCTGCTTGTCTTTCAAAAAGCCTAGAGAAGAAGCCAAACACACCGCGAAAATAGCCTAAGATAATAAGAGCATAAAAAGAAAAAAACTTGAGCAGGTTGAAAAAATTTCCTGCGGCAGAAAGAGGCCAAGCCTTTTCTTGCCCTAGAAAGTAGGACAATGGGGCGGAGAAAAAATAAAAAAATATACCGGTAAGTGGAAGGAGACCACTTAAAATAAAGGGATAAAACAATAAATGGCGATGAGTATTATGGCCGATTTCATGGGCTAGGATGGCTTCAATGCTTTCTGTTGAAAGTTCTTTTAAAAGTCGCTCTGTGAACATAACATAGCGGAAAGGAGATATGATTCCCATAATACCCGCGGTCAGTTGATCGTGCATTACTGTCCATGTTCTCATGCCTGCATGTTTAAATTCCGCTTTTTGACAAACTATTGCTAAGCGATCATTTAGCGCTCCTGCTGGTAAGGGGTTGCATTTCCAAATTTTTTGAAGGAAATAGGGAAGGAAAATGAATAGCAAGATAGCTATGAGGACACTGAAAGAGGCAGACATCCATTCAAGAGTTTTTGTAGAAACCTGCGGGCCTAGTAGCGCGCTAAAAATATCTAACGCTAAGGTAATGATAACGAAGGGAAGGAAAAAGGGAACCAATAGCTTTAGCTGCCGTTGAGCGTAATAAAAACGTGTCTCGGAGATATTGTAAGAATAAAACTTCACAAATGAAAGAGCATGAAAAAGCCCTAGCCCTCCTAAATATAGGCCAAGTTCCCACAGAACGTTAAGAAAATGCATGTTTTGCATAAAGGGAATCATATGAAACAGGCGGCCAGCATCTAAGATATATTGATAAACGCTAAGGTAGGCTAACAATTCTATATTTATAATGAAGAGAATAAAGTTCGGTTTTCTTTTAAACAACTTCTTTAAAAGAGGATATTGGAAAAAGAAGGTACTGCATAGTCCTATATAAAGAAGCAGGGATATGCCAAAAGCATCCCAGACAGATTTAATTGCTGGCGCTGAAGTTTCTGGTAAACTATTCATTAGTAGGAGAGCTAAAATTAAGAAAAAAACATGGGTAAACATACGAATGAATTATAAGAGCCCCTTCCACAATTAATCAACCTTACTTTTTTGATGCTACTCTCTTCTTAATAAGAGAGAACGAAAAATTAAGAAAATTTCTGAAAAAGGTTTAGCAGTTGTCTTCGCAAATTATTCAATACAAGTTCTTTTTTTCTCTACTTACATGCCTAGCTTGATGGTTAAAACTTTTTAACTATCTATAGCCAGAGTAAGCTTACCATCCTTATAGCTATGTAGCAATCAAGAAACTCTATTTCTTGATTTAACTATTTAAGCTCTTTGATAGAACTTAAAAAACATCTAACTTAAGGAATTTAACTTACTTTTTTATAAAAGCCCTATTATAAATTTATAGAAGGGGATGATTATTTCTTTAAACTAGAAAGCATAAAGGCAAGCAAGATGGCTTAAAAGGAAAAAGATGGGTTAATAAAAAGATTTTTTTTCAAATTAAGCTAGCCACTCTATTCTTAAGAAGGAGAGAAAAGCCTTTTTCTTCTCTTTTATTATAAGTTTAGGCCTATCTTCATATTTTTCTTAAAGAGAATAACGCAATCTTCTAATTTGCTTGCGGAGAATGGATATCTTTGTGCATGAGTATAAAACTTTTATTTTTGACCAAGACTTTTATTTTTGACCAAGTATGGTTTACTCTAAAGTTTTGAATTCAGTCGGCCTTTATATTATTTCATTTTGAAAAAAGAAATTTTTCTTTATAATTTTCTTATTATACTGGGGCAATTATATGAAAAATAAAGTTTTGATTAAAGTTTTTGCCTCCATTTTTTTAGCTGTAGGTGCTGGCTTTTGGTCAGGAGCAGATAAAGCGCTGGGGGGAGTGCCTTTTGTCCAGCTGTACAACTTAATAGGTCAACTATTTCTGAATGCTCTCACCTTAGTAGTCGTACCTTTAGTATCCTCCTCAATCATTGTAGGGGCTGCTCGCATGGGAAGTGAAGGGGTATTAGGGACTTTAGGCTATAAAACTTTTAGTTATTTCATTTTAACTATGGTGCTAGCTGTAGGGGTAGGATTGACTTGCGTTATGCTCATCAAGCCAGGCATAGGTCAGCCATTAGAAGAGTTAAAGAGTAGCCATCCTCAAGCAAGCAAATTAGTAGAACTTCATGCTCAAGGGCAAGGTGGAAGTTTTCAAAAAATTGAACAGCTCCTTTTGAAGCTTGTACCTTCTAATATTTTAGCTGCTGCGTCTCAAGGGCAGATGTTAGGACTCATCTTTTTTAGTCTATTATTTGGATATTTTGCCTCTAGTATAGAGCCCTACCCCAGTCAAATTATATTGGGCTTTTGGAATGCTATCTTTCAGGTGATGATGAAAATTACTCATTTGGTCATGCGTGCTTTGCCGATCGGTGTTTTTGGTCTTGTAGCTAAAGTAGTAGCTACTACAGGAATAGAGGCTTTTCGCTCGGTAGCCTGGTTCACTTTAACATTTTTTATTGCTTTATTTATTTATGCGGGGATTGTTTTGCCGCTATTATTAAAATTTGTAGCTAAAGTTAGCCCTCTTGCTCATGTGCGCGCCATGGCTCCTGCTTTGTTAACGGCTTTTTCTACTAGTTCTTCTGCAGCTACCTTGCCTTTAACCTTAGAATGCTTAGAAAAGCGTGCCCATGTGCCGTATAGGATTTGCAGCTTTACCGTGCCGTTAGGCACCTCATTAAATCTTACAGCTTCAGCCTTATTTATTTGTGTGACCGTTTTCTTTATTGCCCAGGTTTATAGCTTGGCTTGGAGCCTCGGCTCGATTGCGACTATTTTTCTTTTAATTATTTTCTCTTCTATAGGCATGGCAGGAATACCCTCAGCTTGCCTTGTAGGAGCTATCTTGGTCTTACATACTATAGGATTGCCTGTAGATGCTATTGGCTTAGTATTAGCAGTAGAGCGCCTCTTAGATATGTGTAGAGCAGTAGTTAATGTTTTTGGGACCTCTTGCTGCGCCGTGCTAGTTGCTCGTTCTGAAAAAAAAATACTTTAGCCTCTATTCTCGACAAAGCATAGAAATTAATAAGATAAGGTTGTGATGATACCAAATAAGCAAAAAACTGTTGTTGTAGGAATGTCTGGTGGCGTGGACTCGTCTGTAGCGGCTTTGCTATTAAAGCAGCAAGGGTATCATGTAATTGGAATGTTTATGAAAAATTGGGAAGAAACCGATGAGCATGGAACTTGTAAAGCTTCTTATGAATATGAGGATGTTGTACGTGTTTGTGAGCAAATAGGCATCCCTTATTATGCGGTTAATTTTGTCAAAGAATACAAAGAAAATGTTTTCAATCAATTTTTAGAGGAGTTTAGGCAGGGGCATACACCCAACCCAGATATCTTATGTAATCGCGAGATCAAGTTTAAAACCATGTTTGAAAAGGCATTGACATTAGGTGCTGATTATCTAGCTACCGGACATTATTGCCAATCTTTTAGCCATGATGAGGAAAGCATTCTGGCAAAAGGGATAGATCCTGGTAAAGATCAAAGCTACTTCTTATATACCATCAAATCTCATGTGCTTTCTAAAATTCTTTTTCCTGTGGGCAACCTTCACAAGCCAGAGGTTCGAAAAATTGCGCGGGAGCATTGTTTAGCTACTTCTGCTAAAAAAGATAGTACGGGTATTTGCTTTATTGGTGAGCGCAATTTTAAACAATTTTTAAGTCAATATATCGCTTACAGACCTGGAAACTTCGAAACCCTTGAAGGGCAAGTCATAGGTACACATGATGGGGTGGCCTATTATACCATAGGTCAACGTAGGGGAATGGGAATTGGAGGACAAGGAGAACCCTGGTTTGTTGTCGGTAAGGATCTAGAGCGAAATGTAGTTTATATTGAGCGTGGAGCTCATCACCCGGCCCTTTTTTGTGATGAATTAATCGCTTGCGAAGCCAGCTGGGTCTCTCCTCATGGAAGGCCAACTTTGCCCTTGGCTTGCAGAGCTAAGGTGCGCTATCGGCAGACAGATCAAGCCTGTACCATTATGACAGAAACAGACAAGCAGTTAAAGGTTGTTTTTGATGTTCCTCAACGTGCCGTCACCCCTCGGCAGTCAATTGTATTCTATGAAGGTAATAAATGCTTAGGAGGAGCAATCATTCAGTCGGCAGGCATATCCTATTACCATCAGAATAAAGCCTTACCTAAGCATGTTTCTTTATAAGCCGGGTGAGCTAATTATTTTCGCCTGACTTTTCGACGTAAGCAAATCTATTAGACCTATCTTCTAAAACCAGTAGGCTAAGCCCGCTTTCATGCCATAGCCCCTAAGGCCATGTTTCTCACGAGTTAAGCTAATGTTGTAAGCAAAACCTAGATTAAGAGACCATTGTTCATGCAGGTCTTTTTCAATCAGTAGTGCATAGCTAGGACCTTTCGCATTGCTCTTACTTTTATCTGTGCCAATGCTTTTAATGGTCGTATGGCTGCGACTCCAGGCATATTGCACCATTAGGCCTGCTCGGCAGCCTTTTGCAATTCTATAAAAAACTTCGATAGAGATATAAGGTGACCAAGAGCGGAATTTTTCTTTAGCTATTAATTTAAAATCCGAGATTTTTAAGGGAATTTTAGTCTTAAGCTGAGTGTAATTAGCACCAACCGCAGGAGTAAAACACCACCTTTTAGTAGGAATGGTAAAGCCTAAGCCGCAACCTGTGGTTAACAAGGTGCCGCGATTAGATCCGTACATAAAGCCAGGTCTAATACATAACCCTTTATAGACAAGAGCATTAGCGTCTATTTTTATAGCGGGCAGGTCCATGGTTTTAACAGTTTTTCCAAAGTTTACAATATCTAAATGGACGAAAGTGGGGGCTACATCGATCTTGCCTCGGCAATCTCCTTGTAAACAAGGGAAGGTGACTATAGATAAGAAAAAGCTTAAAAGTAAGAATAAATTTTTCATCAATACATCCTATTAAAAATAGTAAACTTTTAACATAAAAGACAAAAAGTTTCTAGACTTAAATGTGCTTTCACTTTCTAGCAGTCGGGATTTTTATTCTTTAAAGTTGCCCCGGGCGTCTTTTTCGCATGCTTAGCATCCTTAAGTATTTATTTCACACAAGGGAAATTGAATACCTGCTTAGGAGGCTTAAATAGAGACTGTAAGTAGTCCTTTTAAATGATTAAAATCTTCTAATTTTGCCTAGGCATCTGCTATTCAGTTTTAATCTTGCTTCATTCAGAAGATAAGGGTTAAGGCAAAGATAAGCTTCTTAATTCTGCCAGAGGATGAGTTAAAGGGGTGTCTTCTAAGCAAAAATCTAACGTTGCTAAAGTAGTAAATAAAGTTTCTGTTTCCCATCTAATTTTGTAAGTGCTCATGGTTTTTTGTAGATTTTTATGATTAGCAACGATTAAAAGTTCATTTTTAGACGGTTTGCAGCTACGTAAATAGGGTGCCCAAGCACCTTTATTCTAGTTAAAAAGCTTGTTTGCTTCTTTTGATTGCTATAAAACCCTATCTTGAAGGCGACTCTCTAGTCTAAAACTCTTAATTTTTAGTGAGTCTTTTATCTTGGCTAGCAAAGGTATTTGGATTTTCATTTTTTTAGTCTAGCTGCCCGATGGAAATTTACATTCTCCCTTTCTAAATCTGATCTTCCTAAGTTGGCTTTAAAAATATTCATCCATTCATTAAGTTGTTCGCGAATAGAATTTAATTGCCCCAGGTCGATTACCCCTTTCTTAATTAATAAACCTTAGATACTTTACTATCAGCATGACACTTGACGAGGCAATAATGATTAGTAAAATAAAAATATGAAGTATTGTTATAGATAAAAAATAATAATACGTGTTATGATTTTTCTTTATGCGTATAAATTAATATAACTAAATTAATCAGGTAATTAAAGGTCCAGTTCTTAAACGGCCTTTATTTGTTCGATAGGTTTTTAGATCAATCGATTAAGAAAGCATGCTTGTGAATAGCTTTTTTGAAGGAAGCATGCTTTTTATAAAAGAATAAATTACAAGGATACCATGGCAATAAATTCTCTATCCAGAGCGTGCTTATCTATTAATCATAAGGCTGATTACATCCCTATCGCCAGCACGGTGGTTAATTTAGTCGATATCTTTCAAAAAGTAGTTGTCTTACCTTTAAAGGAAGAAGAAAATATATCTAAAAGCCTTTACTGTACTTACCTTAAACAGAAGACTTTTAAGCGCTGTATAATTTTGTTGATTCCCGTGTTAGGGAATATACTCGTTGGAATTTGGGATTTTACCCATCCTTGCAAAGAGAATGATAGAGACGCCCTGCATACTGCAATTCAGAAGAATGATAAGAAGGCTTTTAAAGAGGCTATCTGCAGGTTTAAAAATGATAAGGAAGCCGTTCTTATCGCTATTCAGTATGATGGCTTAGCCCTTAAGTATGCTAGTTTAAAGCTTCGAAATGATAAGCAAGTTGTTCTTGCGGCTGTTCAAAAATGTGGGCTGGCGCTTAAGTATGCTAGCAGAGAGCTACGGAACGACAAAGGAATCGCTCTTGCGGCTGTTAAGGAAGATGGTTTGGCTCTTCAGTATGCTAGCGAAGAGCAGCGGAATCACGAGGGAATCGTCTTTGCGGCTGTCCAGCAAAACGGCTTGGCGCTTCAGTATGCTAGTGAAAAACTGCGGAATCACAAGGGAATCGCTCTTGCGGCTGTTAAGGAAGATGGTTTGGCGCTTCAGTATGCTAGTGAAGAACTGCGGAATCACGAGGGAATCGTTCTTACGGCTGTTCAGCAAAACGGTTTGGCGCTCCAGTATGCTAATGAAAAACTGCGGAATCACAAGGGAATCGTCCTTACGGCTGTTCAACAAAACGGTTTGGCACTTCGGTACGTTAGTGTGGCACTGCGGAATAATAAGGAAATCGTTCTTGCGGCCGTTAAGCAAAACGGTTTGGCACTTCGGTATGTTAGTGTGGCACTGCGGAATAATAAGGGAATCGTTCTTGCGGCCGTTAAGCAAAACGGTTTGGCTCTTCGGCATGCTAGCGAAGAGCTGCAGAACCACGAGGAAATCGTTCTTGCGGCTGTCAAGCAAAACGGGCTGGCACTTAAGTATGCTAGCAAAGAGCTACGGAACCACACGGAAATCGCTCTTATGGCTGTTCAGCAAAACGGCTTGGCGCTTCGGCATGTTAACGAAGAGCTGCAGAACGACAAAGAAATCGTTCTTGCTGCTGTCCAGAAATACGGCTGGGCGCTTAAGTATGCTAGCGAAGAGCGGCGGAACGACAAGGAAATCATTCTTGCTGCTGTTCAGAAATACGGCTGGGTGCTTCAGTATAGTAGCCTAGCACTTCAAAACGACAGGGAAATCGTTCTTGCCGCTATTAAGCAATGCGGTTGCACGCTTGAATATGCTAGCGAAGAGCTACGGAACGACAAAGAAATCGTTCTTACGGCTGTTCAGCAAAATGGCTTGGCCCTTCAGTATGCTAGCGAAGAGCTGCAGAATAACAAGGAAATTGTCCTTGCTGCCGTTCAGCAAGATGGTTTAACGCTTCAGTATGCTAGCGCAGAGGTGTGGAGCGACAAGGAAATAGTCCTTGCTGCTGTTCAGCAACATGGTTGGGCCCTTTGCTATGCTAGCCAAGAGCTGCAGAACGACGAGGAAATTGTCCTTGCTGCCGTTCAGCAAAATGGCTTGGCGCTCCGACATGCTAGCCAAGAGCTGCGGAAAGGCAAAGAGATTGTCCTTGTGGCTGCTAAGAAAGACTACTTGGCGCTTGAGTATGCTAGCAAAGAGTTGTGGCGCGACAGGGAATTCGTCCTTGCGGCTGTTAAGCAATACGGTCGGGCACTTCGATATGCTAGCGAAGAGCTGCAGAACGACAAGGAAATCATTTTTGCGGCTGTTAAGCAATATGGCCGGGCACTTAAGTATGCTAGCGAAGAGCTGCAGAACCACGAGGGAATTGCCCTTGCTGCCGTCCTGCAAAACAGCCGGGCACTTAAGCATGCTAGCCACAAACTTCAAAAAGATTTAAGGCTTATAGTTAGGCAAAAACAAATAAGTTTATAGTCATGCGCTTTTGAATTACTTATTATGCAGCCCCATACTTTATAAAAGCCCTCTGTTTAACTAGTGAGAAAGCTTTTGAATATGTAGGCTAAGTTTTTTTAAGCGTATAAGCTAGGAGATAAGCCAAAGAACTTTTTACTTTTGTTTCTTCCAAAATAAGGAGGGGGTAGAAATTAGGCCCATTATTAAGGCACTCATACAACTTTTTATAGGAGAAAAGCTAAATTTTTTGCTGGATAGGCTGATATTTTTTTAATATATTCTTTAGTTCGTCGGGAAGTGGTATTTTTGAGCGGGTCTGAGTATCTAGGCAAACGTGTACAGTTTTAGCTTTGCCGATCAGCACATGACCTGCTTTTTTGAAAATTTTGTAAGCAAAAGAAAAAGAGGTTGTCCCTAGATGAACCACTTCAACATGCACCTCTAATGCATCTCCTACTTTAACTGGTTTTAGATAGTCTGCTTCGGCATGTACGACTACGAAGGCAAAGGAGGAATGGTGGAAAAGGTGATCTAAAGTGATTCCTTCCTGGTCCATTAGATCTTCTAGGGCGTCATGTACAAAGCGAAATTGCTTAGCGAAATAAAGGATACCTGCCATATCCGTGTCATGCATTCTTACTTTGTTATAACTGATAAACATGTTAGGTCCTTAAGGTTTTCCTATAAATTTTTAGATGATTATTTGCTAAGTAGTCATTAAGTCCATTCTTCATAACATCTTGCATAAACTATTGAAAGGCAAAAGATGTAAAATGATAAGCGGCCACCCATGCCGGCTAGTTAAGCCTTTAATACTAAGTAGCAAATGCAAATCAAAAAACTCTGCAAATAGAAAAAATAGCTATTTGGGAGTGTTTTTGGCGCTGCAAACGCTTTATAAAATCCCCTCTAAAGCTTTATATATCCCTTAACTGCTTGCAAAGCAGATCTTCTTAATGCGGACAGTAATGGGTCAAAATCGAAGAAAAAATAAGCAGCTTCATAAATTTTTTTATGTTAAAATGCTTGACTGAGTTTATTAGCCATTTAAAATTATGGAGAATTTAGCTCGTCTTAATAAGCTTAATGGGGGAATAAATAAAAATGGCCATTCCAACGCGTACCTATTTAAATGTCCAGGGCGAACTTTCTTCGAATTGTAAAGTAGATATTGCGGAGGGGGTGTTAGTTAAAGCTTATCAAACAATGGTTTTAACACGCCGCTTAGATGAAAGAATGATAACCCTTCAACGTCAAGGAATGATTTCCTTTGCTTTAAGCTCTTTTGGCGAGGAGGCCTGCTCTGTTGCAAGTGCTGCTGCTCTTTCATTTGAAGATTGGCTTTATCCTCAATATAGGGAAAGTGGTATTATGTTTTGGCGAGGGTTTACTCCACAGCAATATATTCACCAAATGTTTTGTAACAAAGAAGATCTTATTTTGGGAAGGCAAATGCCTAATCATTTTGGATCTCGCGCTTTAAATGTTGTACAAGTATCTTCCCCTATTGGTACGCAAATTCCTCATGCTGCTGGCTGTGCTTATGCCATGAAAATTCAAAAAGAAAATACAGTTGCGGTAGCTTATTTTGGTGAAGGAGCCACTTCCGAAGGAGACTTTCATGTAGGCTTGAACTTTGCGGCAGTAAGAAAAGCTCCTGCGATTTTCTTTTGTCGAAATAATGGATATGCCATTTCTACACCAGCCGCATGTCAGTTTATTAGCGATGGAGTGGCCCCCCAAGTGATAGGAAGAAATATAACCACTTATCGGGTTGATGGTAACGATTTTTTTGCTATTTATGAAGCGGTGTCTCAAGCTAGGCAGGCATGCATAGAAGGGCAAGGTCCAGTTTTCATTGAAGCCATGACCTATCGGTTAGGAGCCCATTCTACTTCGGATGACCCTTCAGTCTATCGTCAAGAGAAAGAAGTTTTAGAGAAGCAATTAGCTTGTCCCATCACTCGCTTAAAGAATTTTTTGGAAAAGCAAGGTTTATGGGATGTGCAACGAGAGAAAAGTTATTTAGATTCTATTAATAAAGAAATTACAGAAGCCATTCAGGTGGCCAAAGAGACCGGTAGGCCTGCTTTAGATTCTCTTATAGAAGATGTATATTTTGAAGTGCCAGCTAGCCTTGCAGCTCAGTATGAAGACATCCAATCGCTTTATCATGCATAAAACCCCCATATTTGTTTAGTAGGTTAACATGGCTATCATGAACATTATTCAATCTTTAAATCACACTCTTCATCAAGAGTTTACACGTGACGCACGTTTACTAACTTTTGGTGAGGATGTAGGAGCCTTCGGAGGGGTCTTTCGCGTAACCACTGGCTTGCAAGAAAAATTTGGGGAAGAGCGTTGCTTTGATACTCCTTTGGCAGAAGCTGGCATCGTAGGTTTTGGTATAGGCATTGCACAAAAAGGCCTTAAGCCTATCTGTGAAATTCAATTTGCCGATTATATCTACCCAGCTTTTGACCAGATTGTTAACGAGATGGCTAAGATGCGTTATCGCACCGGCAACCAGTACAGCAGCGCGATGGTTATACGCACTCCCTATGGGGGAGGGATTCATGGAGGACATTATCATTCTCAATCGCCAGAGGCTTTCTTCCTTCATATTCCCGGCCTGGTGGTAGCAGTAATTTCTTCTCCTTATGATGCTAAAGGATTGCTTGCCTCTGCTATTCGTTCCAATGATCCTGTCCTGTTATTAGAACCCAAAAGGATTTACCGCTCTTTAAAGCAAGAAGTACCTGAAGAAGAATATTTAATTCCTTTTGGCCAAGCCCATGTGGAACGTGCCGGTAGGGACATAACCTTGATTGGCTGGGGAGCCCAGCATCATCAAAATAAGCAGGCGGCAGAGGAGTTGGCCCAGCAAGAAAATATTGATGTAGAAGTTATAAACCTACGTACTTTAAATCCTTTAGATATCCATACCTTAGTCGCATCAGTCAATAAGACAGGTCGCTGTGTTGTTTGCCATGAAGCGCCTTTAACTCAAGGTTTTGGTGCCGAGATTTCGGCATTGATTCATGAACATTGCTTGCTAAAACTTCAAGCACCTGTTAAACGTTGCTGCGGCTTAGACACACCTTTTCCTCATACTTTAGAGAAAGAATATTTGCCCGATACTCCTCGCGTTAAGAAGGCAATTTTAGAAACCCTTAATTACTAACGGAAGACTATATGGCTAAAATTCATACCGTGACCTTGCCTGATATTGGGGAAGGGGTTATCGAAGGAGAAGTGGTTGAATGGCTTAAAGATGTTCAGGATACTGTCTTGCAAGATGAGCCTGTCGTAATTGTGATGACTGATAAAGCTACTGTAGAACTTCCTTCCCCTTATCCTGGAAAAATAGCCAAACATTACTATAAGCCGGGGGAGATATCGATTAAAGGAAAACCTCTTTATGATATAGAATTACTTGAAGGACATACAGCAGTGCCCGCCCCTCAGTCTAGGCTTAAAGAAAGTTCTCTCCCTAAGCCTTGTCCTTTGCCTCCGCTTGCTCCTAGTCATATGAGTGCCCCTGCTCTTGCACCTGGATCATCGAACATTTTAGCTCTGCCTTCTACAAGGAAATTAGCTCAAGAGATGGGAATTGATATCTGCCAAGTTCAAGGAATGGGCAAAGCAGGTCGCGTAAGACCGGAAGATTTACGTCAATATGTTCGACCCTGGCCCAAGGAAAATTTAGATACCCCTGTTCTTCGTCTTGAAGGAGATAAAGAGCTTCCTATCATAGGCATTAAAAATTTAATGTACCAAAAAATGGTAGAATCTAAACGTAAAATTCCTCATTTTTCTTATTTTGAAAAAGCTGAGGCGACAAGACTTGTGCGTTTACGCCAAAAATTTAAAGAAGAAGGGGCTAAAAAGAATATTCAAGTCACTTATATGCCTTTTTTGCTTAAAGCTTTAAGTTTAACTTTAAATAAATTTCCTCAGTTTAATAGTTCGGTGGATCAACATAAGCTGATTATTCATCAGCATCATCATATAGGCATTGCCATGGCATCGCCATTAGGATTAATAGTACCGGTACTTAAAAATGTTCAAGCTCTTTCTTTGATCGATCTAATTTATGCTTATGAGGAACTTAAAAATAGAGCTAATACTAATAAACTTCAGCCGAGTGAGATGAAAGAAGGGACTATTACTATCAGTAACTTTGGAGTCTTAGGGGATGGTGGCCTATGGGCGACGCCTATCATTAATTATCCTGAAGTAGCTATCTTAGCCGTTAATCGTATTCAAAAACAGCCATGGGCTTGTAATAATGAAGTAGTGCTCAGGGATGTTCTTAATTTGTCATGGAGTTTTGACCATAGGATCATAGATGGCGATCAAGCGGCAGCTTTTTCTCATTATTGTGCTCATCTTATCAAAAATCCAGCCCCTCTATTGTAAAAATAGCTATTCCTAGGTTTACACATTTTAAAAAAGCTTGTTTTCCCTAGAGAGCTTTTCTATTGCTATTTTGCTTTTTTATTTGTAAATTTTTTTTGAAATAGTTAATGTACAATTTACATGATAGCTTTTATGCGTGTAGGAGGAGTATGTCGATGGATTTTATTTTAGCGGGAGCCTTGGCATTTGCCGTCTTAGCTTATTTGATATATACTCTTCTTCACCCCGAAAAATTTTAAGAGAAGATCACTTATGTCCTATGCCGAGTGGATTACACTCCTTTTCTTTCTTATTCTTCTCATAGTGTTAATCCCTGTTCTAGGTAGATATATGGCTAAAATATTTACCGATCAAAAAACTGCCGTACATTTTCTCTTAGGAGGCTTAGAGCATTTATCTTATCGCGTCAGTAGCGTAGATGCAAAAAAAGAGATGAGTTGGCTTGAATATGCGACCGCCCTTTTTATTTTCAATGGCATAAGTTTTTTAGGCCTTTTTTTTCTGCAGCTTTTTCAGCACCTCCTTCCTCTTAATCCCCAGCATTTTCCCTCAGTTCCATGGCCATTAGCCTTTAATACAGCAATCAGCTTTATTACTAATACTAACTGGCAAGCCTATGCAGGTGAAACCACGATGAGCTATTTGACGCAAATGCTCGGACTGGCCGCGCACAATTTTTTGAGCGCAGCCACTGGATTGGCTACCTTATTAGCTTTAATTCGAGGCCTTGTGAGCAAAAATACTAAACACATAGGCAATTTTTGGAGCGATCTTATCCGTTCTGTCGTTTATATACTGTTACCTCTTTCTATACTGCTAGCTTTATTATTAGTTAGCGAAGGGGTCGTTCAAACCTTTTCTCCTTACATTGAAGTCACTACTTTGGAAAATTCTCAGCAAACCATTCCTTTAGGACCCGTAGCCTCCCAGGTAGCTATTAAACAGCTGGGAACAAATGGCGGAGGCTTTTTTAATGCTAATAGTGCCCATCCTTTTGAAAATCCTTCCCTTGTTACTAATCTTTTTGAAATGCTTGCTATTTTGCTAATACCAGCGGCTTCCGTATATGCCTATGGAATCTTAATCGATGCCAAAAAGCATGCATGGAATCTTTTCGCTGTTATGATAGCTCTTTGGGTTGTAGGCTTAGGTATTTCCTTCTATGCGGAAAAACTCATGAATCTTGCTATGGATGTATCTCCTTTCCTCGAGGGAAAAGAGACCCGGCTAGGAACTAACCTTAGTCTTGTATGGGCTATGTCAACGTCAGCTACGTCAAACGGCTCAGTTAATGCTATGCTTTCTAGCCTATCGCCGCTAAGCGGAGGCATGGCTATGCTTAACATGATGCTAGGAGAGATAGTTTTTGGAGGGATAGGGGTAGGACTATGCTCGATGATCATGTTTGCCATCCTTACAGTTTTTCTTGCAGGCCTTATGGTAGGAAGGACGCCAGTCTACTTAGGTAAAAAAATTGAGAGAAAAGAAATGCAATGGTTAATGCTAGCTATTTTGATGCCTAGCTTTCTTATCCTCATAGGGAGTGGGCTCTCTTGCGTACTGCCAGAAGCCCTTACTAGCTTAGGAAATCAGGGCCCTCATGGTTTATCAGAAATTTTATATGCTTTTTCCTCAGCTGCAGGTAATAATGGTAGTGCGTTTGCTGGAATAGATGCTAATACACTTTATTACAATCTGTTCCTGGGAATAGTCATGTTAATAAGTAGGAGTTCAATAATTTTGTCTAGCCTGGCTATAGCGGGCTTACTTGCCTCCAAAAGGGCTTCCCCTCTTTCTTCCGGGGATTTTTCCATTAGCTCTCCTTTGTTCGCTTTTTTACTTTTATGTGTGATCCTTATCGTAGGAGCTTTAACATTTTTTCCTGCATGGTCGTTAGGTCCCTTAGCGGAGCATCTTTTAATGCTTAAAGGGCAGACATTTTAAATTCAGAAAAATAGATAGATGAAAATAATGTCAAATAAGGGATCAAAATTTGCGGATAAAGGAGATCGAATGCAGTTTAACCAAAAGAGCTTGCTAACTGTGAAAATTGCTGCAGATGCTCTTAAAGAAGCAATCAAGAGGCTGGCTCCTCAGGATCAATTTAAAAATCCTGTCATGTTTGTGACTTATCTTGGAGCACTGTCTACCACAGGTTATGTCATCCAGGAGGTTTTTTATCAGCAGTTAACGTGGATTAATTTGCAAATTGCTCTTTGGTTATGGTTTACAATCCTTTTTGCTAATTTTGCTCAATCCATTGCCGAAAGTAGAGGAAAAGCACAAGCAGCAAGTTTAAGAAAAACAAAAGTTCAAGCTAATGCTCGTCAAGAGATCAATGGAATAGAGATAAAAATTCCTGCAGATCAGTTAAAAAAAGGTGATGTAATAATTTGTGAAGCAGGGGATATTATTCCTACCGACGGGGATGTCATAGAAGGTGCTGCTACCATTGATGAATCAGCTATAACAGGTGAATCAGCACCTGTCATTAGAGAAAGTGGAGGAGATAGAAGCGCTGTAACGGCAGGAACTAGGGTGTTGAGCGATCGCCTGCGTATTCAAGTGACTGCAGAGCCCGGAAATAATTTTTTAGATCGCATGATACGCTTAATTGAAGGTGCCAAACGTCAGAAGACACCTAATGAAATTGCTTTGCATATCGTGCTTTCGGCTTTAAGTATTATTTTCCTTATCACCATCGCTTCCTTGAAAGCTTTTGGAGAATATAGTGCCCACGCTTCTAAGCAAGATATTTCCCAACTCCTCACCTTTCCTATTTTAGTGGCTCTGCTAATTTGCTTAATCCCTACGACCATTAGCGCATTGCTAAGTGCGGTAGGAATTGCAGGAATGGATCGTTTATTTAGGCGCAACGTAATAGCTTTAAGCGGCCGCTCGGTGGAAGCTGCAGGAGATATAGATTTGTTGATACTCGATAAAACAGGCACAATTACTATCGGCAATAGAATGGCTACAGCTTTTCTACCTGCCGTAGGCATAGATGAAAAAGCTTTTGCAGAAATTGCTCAGCTAGCTTCTTTATCTGATGAGACTCCAGAGGGCCGTTCTATTGTAGTTCTTGCTAAAAAATTATTTGGCTTAAGGGCTGAATCTTTGGATACAAGAAACTCTATCGTTGTTCCTTTCTCAGCCACTACGCGCATGAGCGGCATCGATTTCGTAGATGGTTTAGGAAAGGTTGTCCGGCGCATACGCAAAGGTTCTACAGAAGCCATTAAAAAACATCTGACAAGCTTAGGAGGGCATTATCTTGATCAGCTAGATGCTGCTATACAAACTATAGCAAGCAAAGGAGGAACACCTTTACTGGTCAGCGATGAAGATAAAATTGTAGGGATCATCCATCTTAAAGATATCATCAAAGGAGGTATCCAAGAAAGATTTGCGCAGATGCGACGCATGGGCATTCGTACTGTAATGGTTACTGGTGACAATCACTTGACCGCTGCAGCTATTGCAGCAGAAGCTGGAGTAGATGAATTTATTGCTGAAGCTACACCCGAGATAAAATTAGCAAAAATTAAAAGCGAACAAGAGAATGGAAGGCTAGTGGCTATGACAGGCGATGGCACCAATGATGCACCTGCTTTAGCTCAGGCGGATGTAGGTGTAGCAATGAATACAGGCACGCAGGCATCTAGAGAAGCTGGCAATATGGTAGATTTAGACAGCAATCCTACCAAGTTAATTGACATTGTAGAAATCGGCAAACAGATGTTGATGACAAGGGGGGCTTTAACAACTTTTAGTATAGCTAATGATGTAGCTAAATATTTTGCCATCATTCCAGCGATCTTTGGAGCATTGTATATAGGAGATAAAGGAGGCTCTGGCCCTCTGTCTGTACTTAACATTATGGGCTTAAATTCACCTCAGAGTGCTGTTTTAAGTGCTATTATTTTTAATGCTTTAATCATCGTGGCTTTAATACCTCTAGCTTTAAGAGGAATCCAATATAATGCTCAGTCGGCACAAGCTTTGTTAAGAAATAATCTCCTCATCTATGGATTAGGAGGACTTGTGGCTCCTTTTGTAGGAATAAAACTTATCGATATTTTAATCACCTTTTTTAGCTTTGTAGAGTGAGAGAGTTTATATGTTAAGAATTTGGATTAGCTTCAAAATGTTTCTGTGGCTAACAGCTTTAACAGGAATTATCTACCCTTTCTTCATTACTTTTATAGCGTATCTAACTATCAAAAATAAAGCTGAAGGGGATTTTATTTCTTTTAATGGAAAGGTGGTAGGAGCTGCCTTGATCGGGCAAAACTTTGAAAGTAATCGCTATTTCTGGGGACGCCCCTCGGCAAATAATTATAATCCTTTAGCATCAGGTGGGAGTAACCTAAGCCCTACCAGCGAGGCTTTAAAAAAAGTTATTGAAAAACGTAAAGCAAAGATAAAAAAAACCTACGATGAGAAAAGTGATCGCTTAATTCCTAGCGAGTTACTTTGTGCTTCGGCCAGCGGATTAGATCCCCATATTTCTCCGCAAACCGCCTACTTTCAGGTAGAACGAGTAATCAAAGCAAGAGGTTGGAATGAAAATAATAAAGAGGCTATTTTTCGACTCATCGAAGCATCAATAGAATTGCCGCGCTGGGGCTTCCTAGGCGCGCCTTATATTAACGTGCTAAAACTTAATTTAGCTTTAGATGCATGGGATAAAGCTCAAAAGGAATGATAAATTTTATAAAGGGAAAAAAAAAGGCACAATAAGCTTTTTAATCTTTTCAGCTTCGTTTTTTTTTAACGCATTTTATTTTATGGATAGACTTAAATTTCTCTAAATTTATAAAAAAGATTATTTCTTAAAAACATTTTTTAAATTATCAAAATTATTAAAAAATTAAGCTGTTTAACTTAGAACGCGATTAAGATAAACTAACTTTATCCTAAAGAGTTAAATCCTCACGAATAGCAGGGCCTGCACCTATTATAGGCAAGGAAAAGGCAGGCAAACCATCCAAGCACTTCAAGTAACAGTTACTTAATGCTATCTTTTGCATTCTAAAAAGAGAATGACCTATCTTCTTATCCCGCCTTTCGTTAATCATAATAATAGCGCTCTACTCTTTTGAGTGGCAGAATGTTGGATGGGAATTTGCCCAACACCGACTAAGTCTTTCTCTCTTCGGCAGAATGCGCCTTAGCTTGAGAAAAAAGCAGTAATAAATTAACTCATAAAATGTTTTTTTTTAGCCGCGTAGAAGATTAGTTTTTTTTAATAAAGTTTTATTGATTTTATAAGATATAGTTGCTAATATTATTTAATTTAAAGAATAAGTGGGGTTAAAATGAACCTAAGCGGTTTTTCTCAATTGTGTATATGGATTGATCGTAAGGCTGATTACGTGCCTATAATCAGTACGGTGACTAATCTAGTCAATATTTTCCAAAAATGTGTTTATGGATCGAACCAGCAAGAAGGAAACTTATCTTTAAGCAATAATTATTACCGGTATCTTAATAAAAAAAGTTTTAGACGTTGCATTGTTTTATTGGTCCCCATTTTAGGAAATATATGGGTGGGAATTTGGGATATTACTCAGTATAGACTTGATAATAAGAACTTAAAACCGCTAAAAGTAGGCCAAACGATTAACTCGCCCCAAGATGCTGGGAAAGAAATTAATAATGAATCGGCACCATGGGTTACTGCCCAAGAAGATGACTTAAAGCTTGGCAATCTCAGCGAGGAGTTTAAAAAAGTTAAGGCTACCGCCCTTGCTGACATGCAGAAAAATGGATGGGAGCTTTCTCAAGCTAGCGAAGATTTTAGAAAAGATCAAGATATTGTATTGGCTGCTGTTAAGCAAAGCGGCTTGGTTCTTAAATATTCTCATCCAGAATTACATAATAATAAAAAAATTGTACTTGCCGCTGTTAGCCAAGATGGCTTAGCTCTTAAGTATGCTAGCCAAGAACTTAGGAGTGATAAGGAAGTCGTACTTGCCGCTGTTAGCCAAGATGGCTTAGCTCTTGAGCATGCTAGCCAAGAGCTTAAAAATAATAGAGAAGTGGTGATTGCTGCCGTTACACAAAATGGCGCATCTCTTAAGTATGTTAGCCAAGCTCTTAAAAACGACAGGGAGGTCGTGCTTGCTGCTATTCGGCATCAAGACCCTGCCCTCCAGTACCTTGATAAAACGGTGATAAATAATGAGCAATTTGTGCTTGTTGATTTTAAGCATCGATGCTTGACTATCCAGTATGGGGGCAAAAAAGTTAAGAACGACGAAGAGGTCATGCTTGCTGCTGTCCAGCAGGATGGTTTAGCTCTTGAATATGCCAGTGAAGAAATTAAAGACAATAGAAAAGTCGTGCTTGCTGCCATTCAGCAAGATCCTCGGGCACTTCAGTATGCCTCCTGGGTCCTAAGAGATGATAAATTTTTGCTGCTTACTGCTGTTCGGCAAGCTGGCGATCTACTCTTTTATGCCAGCCCATGGATTAAAAGTAATAAAGATATTGTGCTTGAGGCCGTTCAGCAAGACGGTTGGGCACTTAAACACGCTGGAGAAGATCTTAAGAATAATAAAGATGTGGTAGTTGCCGCAGTTCAGCAAAACGGTTGGGCACTTCAGCATGTTGGAGAAAAACTTAAGAATGATAAAGAGGTGGTAGTTGCCGCCGTTAAGCAAAACGGCCAAGCTCTTCAGTATGCTGGAGAAGATCTTAAGAATGATAAAGAGGTGGTACTTGCTGCCGTTCAGCAAAAAGGCTGGGCACTTCAGCATGTTGGAGAAAAACTTAAGAATGATAAAGAGGTGGTACTTACGGCCGTTAAGCAAAACGGCCAGGCTCTTCAGTATGCTAGCCACAAGCTGCGAAACGATAAGAAAGTCGTTCTTGCCGCTGTTAAGCAAGATGGCATGGCTCTTCATTATGCTAGTGAGCAACTTCAAAAAGATAATGAGCTCCTTAAGCTATGTAACAAGTAAATGATTAATTGTGGTTTTGTCAGGGAGGGAGCGCTCAACAGAAACGCTATTACTAATTCAAAGCAATGAGGACTTCTGTTCTGCAGGAAAATTGCATGAAGATTTTACTTACCGTTTGGCATTTTCCTCATGTAATCTTGATTCCATCGGCTTTTGCTTTCTTACCCTTAATTCCTACTTTTGTTTTTGCACCAGCTTTTAATAAATTCATTGTACGCCTTTTAAAACAGATAAAATTACACGGCTGAAGCCCTCAAGCCTGGCTTTTATCTTCCTCATATAAGCTATCTAATATGCTTTTAAGAAGGTGTCCCAAAACTCTCGCTTATTGATAAAATGAAAGCAAATTCAAAAATAGGTTTCCGGGCACCTTTTTACATTTTCTTGCCTATTTTGCTTTTTTTATGTATATAAAAGTGCCTAAAAAGTAAATAAAATAAAGCATAAAGCTTAAAAGAGTCTATACCCTGAATCCTAACCCTTCTATTACCATTGAGCATTTACCTAATGAAATACTAACTTCTATTTTAACGGTTTGCACCTCGCCTGCCTTAGTTAGCGTTTGTACAAGATGGCGGCATCTGGTGAACGCAGAAATAATGCCCTCTCTTTATAAGCAAATAGGTAAGATACATTTTCCTCAACGAGATATTAGCGAACAGACTTTTATTTTAGATAGGATTTATAAGCTAGAAGAAGAGCTTACTGAAACAGCAAAGATAAATGCTATCTTTAAGCAGATCTTTAGTTTAGCTAACTCACTTTCTCCTGTAGAGTTAGAATTTAAGTGGAAAACTGAGGAAAAAAGGTATTTTAACCTGGCTAATTATTCTTCTTATCTTATAAATATTAACCGCCTCTTAATGTGGAAAAACCTTCCTGATGGCACAAAATACTTAGAGTAAGAAAAAATTAGGTATTTGCCTCTAGCAAAAAAAGGAGAGCTTTTCAGAGAGTGGATGGAAAGATATGGCCAAGATATTGAAGAGTTATACTTAAGCAAGATTAGCCTGACCTTTTTACCTCCAGAGATAGGGCTGCTTTCTCAGCTGTGGCGGCTTGACTTAAACAACAACCAGCTTACCTTCCTTCCGGCAGAGATAGGGCGGCTTTCTCAACGGGAATACCTTTGCTTAGAGGATAACCAACTTACCACTCTTCCTGCTGAAATAGGGCTGCTTTCTCAGCTGAAAAGGCTTTACTTATTCGATAATCAGCTCACCTCCCTTCCGGCAGAGATTCGGCACCTTTCTCAGCTAGAAGAGCTTCACTTACCATGTAACCAGTTTGCGTCTCTTTTGGCAGAGAGTGGGCAGCTTTCTCATATCTATCTAATTTGCTTAAATCATAACTAGCTTACCACCCTCCCTTCAGAGATAGGGCAGCTTTCGCGGCTGCAATGGCTTCCCTTAAATAATAACCATCTCACTGCCCTTACTGCAGAAATAGCACTGTGCTTTAAAGATTTAGATTTTAAGTTAGACGGAAATCTGCTGGAAAACATACCAGAGGAATTAAAACAACGTTTTGAGCTGTAGTTGAAAAGTATCTGTCTTCCTCACCTATAACATTTAAAGGGCACATTGGCAAGCTTAGAAAGTTTTAAATATATAGAGAGCTTTTGATTTACTATAGAGGCGTAGGATCTAAAGGTCTGCTTCTCTGCTAAAAACTCGGAAAGAATTTCTCCACGCTTTTTATATTTCTCTGTTTTCCACGCTTAAATATTGAAAATTGATTCCTACTATTTTCTTGCTTATTCTGCTTTTTCTATGTATAGATAATCCCCTGCAGAATGGATAAAATATATATGTATACATCTTAAAGAGCCATATTATGAACCCCAGCTCTTCTATCACCATTGAAAACCTACCTAATGAAATACTAGCGCCTATCTTAAAGGCTTGTGCTAGCCCCTCCCTCTTTAGTGTTTGTACAAGATGGCGACATCTGTTGGCTACGGAAGTCATGCCCTCTCTTTATAGGCAAATAGGTAACATTCATTTTCCTCAAGGGAGGATTAAAGAACAGGCTCATATTTTAGATAGGGTTTATAAGCTAGAGAATGGGCTTTGTGAAGGAGAGAAAGCCAAGGCAATTTTTAAGCAAACTTTTGTTCTAGCTAGAACTCTTGCTCCTATGGAGTTAGAATTTCAATGGAAAACCAAGGAAAAGAGGCGTTATACGTTAGCTAATTATTCGTTTTACCTTATAAATATTAATCGCTTATTAATGTGGAAAAAACTTCCTGGTGGAGAGGAATACCTAAGTCAAGAAAACATTAAGTACTTGCCTTTAGAAAAACAAGGAGAGCTTCTTAGAGATTGGATCGAAAGATATGGCAAAGGGATTACAATGGTAAATTTAATGTCTACCGGCTTGACATTTTTACCTCCAGAGATTGGACAACTTTCGCAGCTGCGAAATCTTGACTTAAGCCACAACCATCTCACAGCCCTTCCTGCAGAGATAGGAAAGCTTTCTCAACTGCAATACCTTGGCTTAACTAACAACCATCTCACAGCCCTTCCTGCAGAGATAGGAAAGCTTTCTCAGTTGCCGGAGCTTAACCTAAGTGACAACCAACTGACTTCCCTTCCTGCAGAGATAGGACAGCTTTCGAAGCTACAGAAGCTTTTCTTAAAAAACAACCATCTCACTGCCCTTCCTGCAGAGATAGGGAAGCTTTCTCAGCTGGAATATCTTTACTTAAACAACAACGAGCTTACTTCTCTTCCTGCCGAGATAGGACAGCTTTCTCGTCTGGAAATACTCCAATTAGAGTACAATCATCTCACTGTCCTTCCTGCGAAGATAGGGAAGCTATCGCAGCTTAAAGAGCTTGACCTAACCAGCAACCAGATTACTTTCCTTCCAGGGGCGATAGGACAGCTTTCGCAGCTGCGAAACCTTGACTTAAGGCTCAATCAACTTACCTTCCTTCCAGCAGAGATAGGATATCTTTCTCAACTGCAAGAGCTTAAGCTAAGCCAAAACCGGCTTACCAGCCTTCCGCCAAAGATAGGGCAGTTATCGCAACTGCGAATGCTTAGCTTAAGCTACAACCAGTTTACGTCTCTTCCGGCAGAGATAGGGAAGCTTTCTCAGCTTAAAGAGCTTGACCTAATCAGCAACCAGATTACCTTCCTTCCAGCAGAGATAGGACAGCTTTCGCAGCTAAAAGTACTCCAATTAGAGGACAACCTCCTTACTTTCCTCCCTGCAGAGATAGGGCAGCTTTCTTGGCTAGAAATACTCCAATTAGAGGGCAACCAGCTTACCTCCCTCCCTGTGAAGATAATGCAGCTCTCTAAGCTGCAAAAGCTTAACCTAAGCTACAACCGGCTTACTTCCCTTCCTGCAGAGATAAGGCAGCTCTCTAAGCTGCAAGAGCTTAGCCTAAACGACAACCTGCTTGCCTCCCTCCCTGCAGAGATAGGGCAGCTCTCTAAGCTGCAAGAGCTTAATCTAACCGACAATGAGCTTATCTTCCTCCCTGCAGAGATCGGGCAATTGTCTGAGCTGCAAGGGCTTTACTTAAATCAAAACAAGCTCACCAGTCTTCCTGCAGAAATCGGGCAATTGTCTGAGCTGCAAATGCTTGAATTAAACCAAAACCAGCTTACCTCCCTCCCTGCAGAGATAAGGCAGCTCTCTAAGCTCCAAAGCCTTTACCTAGGTAATACCCAGCTTACCTCTCTTCCTAAAGAGATTTGGCAACTTTCGCAGCTGGGAAACCTTGATTTAAGCCACAACCAGCTTACCTCCCTTCCTAAAGAGATTTGGCAGCTATCCCAGCTGCAAAACCTTAACTTAAGCCGCAACTATCTCGCTGTTATTCCTAAAGAGATTTGGCAGCTCCCGCAATTGCAATATCTTATATTAAGCAACAACCAGCTTACCATGATCCCTAAAGAAATTTGCCAGCTCTCGCAATTGCAATACCTTGACTTAAGCCACAACCCTCTCACTGCCCTTCCTCCAGAGATAGGGCAGCTGGCCCAGCTGCGGAGCCTTAACTTAGTGAATACGCAGCTTACCTCTCTTCCAGCAGAGATATGGCAGCTCTCTGTGCTGTATGAGCTTAACCTAAGCAGCAACCAACTCACCACTCTTTCTGCACAGATAGGGCAGCTTTCGCAGCTGGGAAACATTGACTTAAGCCACAACCCTCTCACTGCCCTTCCTCCAGAGATAGGGCAGCTTGCCCAGCTACGAGGTCTTAGTTTAGCGAATACCCAGCTTACCTCTCTTCCAGCAGAGATAGGGCAACTCTCTCAGCTGCAAGGGCTTAACTTAAGCGGCAACCAACTCACCGCTCTTTCTGCACAGATAGGGCAGCTTTCGCAGCTGGGAAATCTTGACTTAAGCCACAACCATCTCGCTGTTATTCCTAAAGAGATTTGGCAGCTCTCGCGATTGCAATGCCTTGTATTAAGCAACAACCAGCTTACCTCTCTTCCAGCAGAGATAGGCCAACTCTCTCAGCTGGCAAACCTTGACTTAAGCAACAACCATCTCGCCACCCTTCCTTCAGAGATTTGGCAGCTTTTGCAGCTGCGAGACCTTAACTTAAACCGCAACCCTCTCACTGCCCTTCCTCCAGGGATAGGGCAGCTTTGGCAGTTATGGGAGCTTGGCTTGCAGGACACCCAGCTTACCTCTCTTCCAGCAGAGATAGGCCAACTCTCTCAGCTGACAAAGCTTGACTTAAGCAACAACCAACTCACCACTCTTCCGGTACAGATAGGGCAGCTTTCGCGGCTGCAAAACTTTCACTTAAGCCACAACCAGCTTACCACTCTTCCTGCAGAGATTGGGCAGCTACCTGAGCGGCTAGATCTTAAGTTAGGCGGAAATCTGCTTGAGGATATTCCCGAGGAGTTGAAGCAGCGTTTTAGGCTATAGCTGAAAAAATATCTGCCTCCTCACCTATAATGTTAAAAGGGCAAATTGCTGACTTAGAAAGTTTTAAGGATTTAGAGAAAGAATTTTTGCTTTATGGTGTAAGAGGTCTTGCAGCGTAAATGACCTAATAGCTTGCCTGCTTAAAGAGGAGTCTTGCATTAAGCTTATCACCAAAGTTAGCATCCGCTGTTCTTTGAACATTGCTTTTTAGGCATGGCAAGCTATGCCATCTTATTCATCGCCAAATGATGTAGCATATAGTGCCCTTTTGGGCAACTTTTTATGCAGTCATATACTTAATAAAAAGCTTGCCTTTACGAGGAGAGTTAGCTTGGAGAAAGGTTGATTTCTTTTTTATTTATATAAACATAAGTTTTTTAAAGTTGCGATTTTGCTCGCTGCTAGGCTAGCGTCACTAGAGCGAAAATTTCCTTTAAACTTCTTTTAAAGCGGTGTATCACCCTTTTGGCAAGCGATCTTTGAGGATAGCCGCAAAGTTTCAAGCTGCCTGGCCTCATTGTCTCCTCCTAAACCTTTAACGACTTTAAGGCATTATATCCTTTAAAAAAACTACGTCTGCATAACCGGAAAAAAATAACCTTTTTTCAGGCTGACTCTATCCTTAAAAACAAGCTTTTTATTAAGTATATAATTACATAAAGAGTTGCTCGAAAGCGTATTATTTCTTTCTTTCCCAGCTCGTCTGGCTCTTGGCTTTAAATCTTTCTTCTCTTCTTGGAGGTACTAAAGGATCTATACCTTGAACATAAGATGATCGATAGAAAGCTCGCTTATCGTAGGCACTATCTCCATAAGCGGTTTTTGTGCTCTTAGGTAGATTGGGGATCATTTGGCTCGCCACTAAATCATCAGCTTTATTACTTTACGCCAATTTACTTAAAAATAATTTCATGCGAATCTGGACAAATGCTTAAGTAAATCTTTCTCCAAGTCTTCCGCTTTGCTTTGCCAGGCTGGCGCACTTTCCGCTCTCCTTTACCATAGCTTTCATCCAAGAGGAAGTAAAGGCTGCGTTTGTCAGACACTTTAAGGCTTGGCCCCTTCAAATTTCTGTCCAAGCTTTTTAGCACGCCTATAGATGCGGGTGTAGCAGGGAAAAGGCAGCCTTAAAGGCCAGCAAGACAATCAATGTTAAAAAAAAATCTTAGAATAGCTCAGGAGAGGCAAATGATAAACGGCTTTAATCATCAGCATGCATAGGATAGCGACAGGGGAGTAAATGTTTGAGTGCTCCTTCTCCCTTTAAGCTTATATTTTTCCTTCACCCTTTAATGCCCCCATCCGACAACCATAAAGTAATGCTTCCTCTTTGTATTAAAGCTTTGTTATAATGGAGTCAATTACGTAGGCGATAAGGGAAGAGGGCTTTTTTGATAGCTTGCCTATATTCTTGTTTTTGCAAACTAAATTTTATAGCTCTTAAGCGTTAAAGAGCAATCTTAATCGTCTACGCTTCTTGCCATTTATGCAACAATGCCCATGAGGGGCATATTTAAATGTGACTGAAATTAAGAAATGTTTATCCCGTTTTTTGCTAAAAGATTTTCAATAATTACAGTGTAGCTTATACTCCGATAGTGCATTTTTAATTTTTTGTAGTCAGAGAGCGTTTAAGAAATAAATGTTTTTAAATAGATTAGAAGTTTCTTTTATTAAATTTAACTATTTATTTAAAAAAAAGATAACCTCTGCATTAGGTTAATAAACAATATAAGGTGCCATGTAAATGAATTCTTTATCTAAAGTCTGCCTGTTTATAGATCATAAGGCTGACTATATACCTATCTTTAGCACGGTGACTAATTTAGTCGATATCTTTCAAAAAGCTGTTATTTTACTCTTTAAGCAAAAAGAGACCAAAAATCTTTACTATGCTCATCTTAATCAAAAAAGTTTTAAACGGTGTGTAACTTTGTTGATTCCTGTATTAGGAAATATAATGGTGGGGATCTGGGACGTTACTCATAAGAAAGAAATTGATAAAAAAATTCTGCATACTGCTGCTCAAAAGAATAACAAAGCTTTTAAGAAGGCTATTCCCGCATTCTCGAATGATAGAGAATCTGTGCTTACCGCTGTCCAGCAAAGTGATTTGGCGCTTCAGCCTACTAACAAAGAGTTTCAAAGTGATGAAGGAGCCTCTCTTGCTGCTGTTCAGAAAAATAGCTTAACCCTTCCGTCTTCCCCCCAAGGGCTTCAAATTGATAGGGAAGCCCCTCTTGTTGCTGCTCAGAAAAATGGCTCAACGCTTCAATCTGCTCTTCAAGGGCTTCAAAGCGATAGGGAGGCCCTTCTTGCTGCTGTTCAGAAAAACGGCTTGGCCCTTCAATTTGCTCCCGCAGAGCTTCAAAACGATAGAGAGATCGTTCTTAGTGCTGTCCAGAAAAATGGCTTGGCGCTTCAGTATGCTAGCCAAGAACTTGCAAACGATAAAGAAATCGTTCTTACTGCTGTCCAGAAAAATGGCTTGGCGCTTCAGTATGCTGGCTTAAAACTTCAAAATGATAGAGAAGTCGTTCTTGATGCTATTCAGCAAGACGATTTAGCGTTTCAGTACGCTAGTCCTGAACTTCGAGATAATAAAGAATTTGTCCTTGCTGCTGTTCAACATAAGAGTTTGGTGCTTCAGTATGCTAGCCAAGAGCTTCAAAATGATAAAGAAGTCGTTCTTGCTGCCGTTAAGAAATTCGGCTGGGCGCTCCAGTATGCTAGTCCCGAGCTTCGAAATAGTAGAAAAGTTGTTTTTGCTGCCGTTAAGCAATTCGGTTGGGCGCTTCAGTATGCTAACCAAAAATTTCGGCAGGATAAAAAAATTATTCTTGCTGCTGTGCAGCAAAACGGCTGGGCTCTTCAGTATGCTAGCCAAAAGCTTCAAAACGATAGAGAAGTTGTAGTTGCTGCAGTCCAGTGTAATGGTCGGGCCCTTCAACATGCTAGCCTGGAGCTTCGAAATAATAGAGAAGTTGTAATCATTGCTGTTCAGCAAGACGGTTTGGCGCTTGAGTATGCTAGCCAAAAGCTTCAGAACGATAGGAGAGTCGTTCTTGAGGCTGTTAAGCAAGATGGCTGGGCGCTTCAATATGCTAGTGAGAAATTACAGAAAGATGAAGAGCTTCTTGAGCTATCTAGCAAGTAATGATTTAATCATGCCTAAGGGTGGAGCGCCTAAGAAGTACTGTTATTCATTTGAAACAAGATAAGACTTTGTTTTTTTAATCCCTTACTTTACCTCTTGCAAGTATCTAGATCAAACAGGCACCCTTTTAGCTGAGCTCCTAGCTCTTTTTTGACAGCTTTCCCCATTAGAATCGTTTAAAATAGATCTGCCATAAGTTTTTTTCTCCATGCTTCAATAGATTTCGCCATTACAAGAGCCTGTATGTTAACATTGTTAATCTTATTTTTAGCCACGTATCAAATGGACAAGAGTTTCAACATGGCTTGTCTGGGGAAACATGTCGTAAGGTTGAATAAGAGAGATTTTATAACCTTTAACACAGATAAAGGAAAGATCTCTAGCAAGAGTAGAAGGCATACAGGAAACATAAATAATTTCTTGTGGGCAACGTCGTAAAATTTCTGCTCCGACGGTGGGGGTAATTCCCTGGCGAGGAGGATTGAGAATAATGATATCGGCATGCTGGCCGTGCATTTCTTTTTGTAGGATTTTTTCCACGTCTCCTTCAATGAATTGAGGGGTCGTCAATCTGTTAAGGTAGGCATTTTCTTTGGCCATAGCGATTGATAGAGGATTGTATTCTATTCCAATGACCCGATGGTCTTGCTGGCTTAAAAGTAAAGAAGAGATACCAATGCCACAATAAAGATCAAGAATGGTAGCTTGTTTTTTGTGAGAAAGCAAATCAATGATTTGCTGATAGATCTTCAAGCTTTGCTCCGCATGATTTTGGACGAAGACTTCAGGGGAGCAAAGAAATTTTAAATCCCCGACCGCGAGAAAGTTGGTGGGATCACCCCACACCCATTTTTTTGATCCTCCCTTTATGATGACTCCTTTCCAGCGTGGAAATTGCTTTAAGAATTCTTCGATAATCTCTGCTTCTATCTTATCAAGCTTCTCAAAATTTAAACTTAAAATTAAGTGGCTTGCTTCTGTTTTAAAAAGAGTTGCTTTTCCTTCAGTAGCTTGTTGAGAAGAAATTTTCCCTAGCAAGGTCTGCACCTCGGCAAGGGCCAAATCCTCTTCGGCAAGAAATAGAGGGCAATGCTTAATGGGCAGAATAGTTTGGTTATCAATAGCTATATAACCTAGCCTGGAAAACCCTTGATGAGGAATAATTTTGAGGGTAATATGACGTCTATACATCCAGTTCATCCGAGCAGCAACCACAGGTAAAACCGTAACCTTTGAAAATTTTCCAATGCGTATCAAAGCATTTTCAATAATCTCGCGTTTGTTTTTTAACTGGGCTTCATAAGCTAGATGCTGTAATTGGCATCCTCCGCACTCGCCATAGTAACGGCAAAGGGGTTTTGCTCGTTGCAAGCTTGGTTTAAGCACAGCTAGTAATTTTCCTGTCGCAAAGTTTTTTTTACGCTTTACAATATGATAGCGGATCGTGTCGCCGGGAGTAGTAAAAGGGATAAAAACAACCAAGTTATTCTCACGAACGATTCCCTGCCCCTCAGAGCTTAGAGCAATCACCTTGCCAACGAGAATTTCAGACATATGGCTTGTTTTCATCAATAATTTGGAAATCTCGAATCAGCAGTTGGATACTGGGACCTTGAAAATTATTAATCTGTGGAGTGAAAGCTATACGTAGTTTCAAATTTTTTTTGCGCAAAAGAGGACTTTGTGCAGCTTGCCCAAAAGCAATCCCTTCTAGCATACGATCATCCTGCTCTAAATAAAGCTTTAAATGTGTTTTACCCACCACTTTAGGAGGCCAAGCTTGCTTAGCGATGGTATAAAGGATGGGCTGAGGGTTTTCATTGCCGTAAGGCTCGAGCAGGCGAATGGATTCCATGAAATCAAAAGTAAGCTCATGAAAGTTAACCTCTGCATCCAACATCAGTTTGGCCATTACATCATGATCACGTAATTTCTCATCGGCTGCCTTGATAAAACGTCTTTTAAACTCTTCGATATGTTGCTCTTTAATTGTTAAGCCTGCCGCGAAATCATGTCCTCCAAAATTGACAAGAATATCTGAACAATCTTTTAATACATTGAGAAGAGGGAATTCGTGAATAGAGCGCAAGGAGCCTTTGCCGACCCCATGATCAATGGCGATCATGACAGTGGGACGATTGTATTGCTTTGAAATACGTGTAGAGAGGATAGCAATTACTCCTGGATGCCATTTATCAGAATGTAAAACAATGGCTTTATTTTTAAAAATTTCAGGGTGTATAGCCACCGTATTTTCAATGTCTAAAGACATGGTACGTTCAATTTTCTGGCGTTCCATATTGTTAAGGTCGAGCTCTACAGCAAGTTTCTCAGCAGCAATAACATTGCGCGCTAAAAGCATCTGAACGCCTTTCTGTGGATCAGCAATACGCCCTAAACTGTTTAGGCGGGGAGCTAGCTTGGAGGCTATCATGAAAGTGGAAAGTTCGTTCAAATCGGCATCAGATATAGAAATGAGTTTAGCTAGGCCGATGCGTTTATTTTTCTTAAGCTGGCGTAAACCATAGCTTACAAGAATGCGATTTTCGCCAAGCAAAGAGCCCATATCAGACACTGTTCCCAGGGCAACCAGGTCTAGGTAACGTTTAAGATCAATTTTTTTAGGGGAGATAAGCCCTTCGGCTACCATTTGAAGGGTGACTGCATGGGCTAGTTTAAAAGCCACACCTACACCTGTTAAATCTCGATTAGGATAGGAGCTATTGAGTAGCTTAGGATTAAGGGTAGCCACGCAATGGGGGATTTTATCGGTAGGCTCATGATGATCAGTAATAATTACATCGACTTGCCTTTCTACAACTTTGGCAATCTCTGTGGCTGCTGTAATTCCACAGTCTACGGTAATCAGTAGCTTACACTCATTTTTTAGCGCATATTCTAAGGCTTCTACTATCAAGCTTTGACGGTTAGTGCCCCGATTAGAGACATAGAAGAATACATTAGCACCCACAAACTGTAAAAATTCAGTCAGCAAAGCTGTGCCTGTCATTCCATCCACATCATTATCCCCATAGATAAGAATATTTTCTTTATTTTTGATGGCTTGGCTAATGCGATCCACAGCTTGTTGCATTTCTGGCATTAAAAAAGGATCGTACAGATCAGGGAGCTTGGAATAAAGATAATCATGAATTTGCTCGAGCGTGGTAAAGCCTCTAGCAAGGAGGATCTGAGCGGTGACAGGATGTATCTTAAATTCTTTAGTAATAAGTTCTTTCCACTCGTTGTCGATTTTTGGATAAATCCAAACAGGTGCTTCTTGATGGTGGAAAATGGAATGCATTCAGTTATGGTCCCGGTGATGATGATCTTCATTCTAGCTTTATAAAAAGCTCTTGTCAAGAAATCTATACGTGCAGTGTATAGCTAGGGAGAAAAGAAAAAGGTTGAGTATTTCCTATCGTTCTTTATGCAGCAAGAATAGCTTCATTTTAACTTAAGAGATTTAGAGTTTATGGGCCTAATATTTAAAAGGTTGCCCCTTTCTCCTTTGCTCTTTATTCTTAATAATTGCTAAAGAGGTTGTTTTTGCCTAGAAAGCTATGAAAGAAGAGGAAAAGCTTTTAGCTAATCGATAGGTTAATTTAAAACTAAGAGTTTTTTAACTTTCAGAACAAAGGAATTACTAAAAACCATTATTCCCAACTCTTTTGCCACTATTTCATGGGTGTCCATGAAATTATCGGCGGTGTGCTTATTTACCTTAAGGAATTTTGCTATATAAAAGAAGGTTTTCTACTGGGCCAGTAGAGCCTTAGACAACTCCAAAAAATCCTTTAACCAAGTGATTTTAGGGAGTTGTTTAAGCAATAGAGGGCTCTTAAAAGAGCCTTCTTTCTAAGAAGATAGTCTTCTGGTAGGATGCATTTCCTCTTCCAATTTTTTTATTTCACGATTGTGAATATAAAGCATTACCGGCGAGGCGATAAATAGTGAAGAGAGCGTACCAACTATGACACCAATCGTCATGACTAGTGAGAAGGCAAAGATAGAGTGGCCTCCTAGCAATACTAATGATAGCAAGACTAGTAGGGTCGTACCTGAGGTCATGAGCGTACGGCTTAAAGTAATGTTTAAAGCATGGTTGACAATCTCTTTAAACTTCATTTTACGCATAATCCTCATATCTTCACGAATTCTATCAAATACGATGATTGTATCATTTAAGGAGTAACCAATAATTGTCATAATTGCTCCTACGACTTGCAAATCAATCTGGACGGCAAAGCCCATCGCTTGAAAGATTGCCAATATACCTAGGGTAATGATCACGTCATGGGCTAGTCCTACTACAGCTCCTAAGGCAAATTTAAACTCAAAGCGGAAGGTAATGTATAGCAAAATACTTGCCAAAGCAATGGTTAAACCGATGACGGCATTGTTACGCATGGCCTCGGAAAACTGCCCACTAATGACTGTCCAATGAGTATGCAGCTGATCTAATTGTGAAGAAGCTACATTTAATCCCCTATCTGCCAAAGTATTAACAAGCCAAATAATTCGAGGATTTTTTTGGTATTCATGAGCAAACTTGCCTTCCACGTAGGTTTCTGGCAATTGATAAAAAGGATGGCCTTTTTGTTCCATGCTTGTTGCTAATTGAATACGTAATTGATTAGGCTTACTTAAGGTGCGCAGCTGGAAATCGTTAGCAGTGGCTCCATGGGCAAGTAAAGCTTCTGCTGCCAACTGACGATAATTTGCTCCCTCTGGCTTTTCTTCAAGCTCAACATTTAATGAATAACCGCCCGTAAAGTCCATGCCAAACATGGTTTTATATTGAGCAGAGAAAAAATAACCTCCTAGCGCTATCATAGCGAAAGAGATGATTATAGCACTTCTAGCATGCTTTAAGAAATCAAAGTGAGTATTGCCGATCAGCTGGGACATAGACAAGGATTTATGCTTAGGATCTTGTACCCACCCAGCAAAAAAGTACCGTGTCATGAACAGGGCCGTGAACATAGAGGAAATAATTCCAATGATCAAAGTTACAGCAAAGCCCTTGACAGGACCAGAATCAAATTGAATAAGAATGAGGGCAGCAATAATAGTGGTGATATTGGAATCAATAATAGCACTAAAAGCTTTACGATAGCCGGCTTGAATAGCTGAAGCTAAGCGTCCTGATTGCTTAAACTCTTCCCGGATTCTTTCAAAAACTAGCACATTTGCATCGACTGCCATACCAATGGTGAGGACAATGCCCGCAAGTCCCGGCAATGTTAAAGGCTGGCCGATATTCTGCATAACTCCCCAAAGGATGAGAATGTTAAAAAGAACAGCTGTAGAAGCGACAACTCCAGCGAAGTGATAGTAGCCAATCATAGCGATAACCACCAAAGTAAGTGCTACCACAGAGGCCACTACTCCTCGAGTGCGTTCTTCTTGGCCCAATTCAGGGCTTACATTTTCTTCTGAAAGAATTTTTGGTGTAAAGCTTAAGGATCCAGCTTTTAAGTCGGCAGCTAGCTGATTGACTTCACGTTGAGTGAAGCGACCAGTAATCTGAGCAGAATCTTTTAGAGCTGCACGAAGGCTGGGAGAGCTGATGATTGTCCCATTTAAAACCACTGCCATGCGCCACCCTTTTCCTCGGGAATAACTTTCTTTGGGAGTGCCTACAATTTTATCTTCGGCAAACTGTGAGGTCCAGGTATAAAAGTCATCCCGTGGGCTGCCCATGCGTGAACCATCATATGAGCTTTTTACACTGAAAGAAAGCGTATTTCCTTCAGAAGAATCATAGCCCACTTGAATGTTTGTTAGGCTAGAACCCTCTAATGCATAATGGTGGAAAACGATTAGCAAGGGATGGGCCTGGTTATTCCATTCTGAAAAATCCTTACCACGTAAAATGGCGACTGAAGAAAATGTATCGTTGTAAGTATTGCTTACTTCTTTATGCTTAGGATCAGCTAGACGTAGGCCGCTCTCATATAGCAGAGTGGCATATTCTGAACGTGGGCCTGTCAGCTCACCTGTAGCCAAGTCACCCCCTAAATGGTGCCAGGCAATCTCATTCACACTATCAATGTCTGTACGATTAGTAACTACCGCTTCATTCCATACATTTTGTAAAAACTGATTGATAGCTTCTTTTAGAGCAGGATTGTTAGGTGTGAATTTCTCATTGACTACATGAAAATACATGGCAGAGGCTTTGACAAGATCCGTAGCTGACATGTTCTGCGAGCCAGGAAAGTCTAAAACAATGTTGTTGCCTTCTAAGTGAATGGTACGTTCTGAAACCCCCATTTTGTTAATGCGTGTATATAATTCATTAACAGCTTGTTTTAAATCTTCAGGATTTGTGACTTCTCGCCCATTTTGGTCTCTGAGGCCTATGCGTACTGTTTTACCACCGGAAAGATCTAAGCCAAGCTTAAGAATCTTACGATCATCACCGCGGAAAAATTTTGCGAAGCTAAGCTTGAAATTTTGCCAGTAGGGGTTTTTGGTTGGGGCAGGAACTAGATAATGGTTAGTAATATCCAAGTCTACCTGGGCAGAGCGGTATTCTTCTTCCCATTTAAGTAAGTCTTCTTGCTGACGATCTTCGATAGCGTTCGTAGCTAGTATACGCTGCTCGACATCTGTAAAGTCTAGCAAGGCGTGGCGCTTGCTGCCTTTAGTATAGAAATTCTCGCGTGTAGCTTTAAGCAAGGTATCATAGTAATCATTGAGCTCAAAGATATAATCTTTGCTAAATTCAGCTGGTAATCCAAAGGTGGCCCCTGAATAGCCTACAAAGCCATTGGCTTGCAAGGTATAATGGAGCTGCTCGATATCATGAAGAAATTCTTGTTTTTCAGGAGAATCGGGCATTTGGCGATATTTTTGCATGATGCTATCCATTCCTCTTGCAACCACATAGATAGAGCCATTGTTAAATCCTGGTAAGGTAGGGCTCTGCTGTGCAGAAGGTGCGTATACGAGTAAACCTAGTTTTTGCTCTTCAGGCTTAGATTTTGTATACGAAGCATAGTCTCTTAGGGGATAGGCTTCACGGGTTAGCTCAGCATGTTTGGGTAGCCATACTTCTTCTAATTGATTCAGCAGCAGCTGGATTTGTTTTTCAGCGACGGCGGTTAAATTTAACGCTAAGAAGCTGTGGGGATTGGTCAATTGTGAAAGATTAACGCCAAAGGTTTCTTCCCAAGGTATTAAATTTTCATCCGTTAAACGGCCTGCACGTGCAATATCGTTGATTATTAGATTGTTTATTTTATCTCTTAAAACATCCGCTTCTTCATCTCTGCTAGGAGCTTGGCGGATGGCTTGAATATCTGGATAAAGTTGAAGAAAGATTTTCTCATTTGACCAATCAATAACCAGCCCTTGAACAAAAGGATTGCTTCCATCTAGTGACACTATCTGTAGTTTATCATTAGCTTTAGAGTCCTTTTGGCTAGCTTGGATTAAGCTTTTGACTTTTTCTGGCGTTAAAGCTTGTTGGCTAACTTTAAAATCAGCTGCCCGTTGTTGAAGGATAGAAATGGCTTGGCTTAAAGTATGGCGTTGTCCTTCTAGAAGAGTTAAAGCTTGTCGTTGGCTAGAATCAACTGTTTGCTTGCTCTCTTCTGCTTTTTTTATTTCTTGGGCCAAGGTGTCTTTCTTGGCTCCCAAGCCTGCCTTCAGAGCTTCTGCGCGAGATAAAAATTTGCTAACTAGATTATCCTTAGAGGGAGAACTAACCTGGGTAAAGCTAGCAAAATAGCGTTTAGCCATTGCTTGATTAGCTTGTAAGGCTTTATTTGCTTCTACAATTTCACTGGCAAGGTTGAGTACAAGATCATCGTAAGAGCTAGTGGGGTTATTTTTAATTGCTTGCAAAAGGGTGGCTGGTTTGCTTGTGCTGCCAAAAGCTAGAGCTAACTGGGCCACACGGTCTTCAACTAATTGACGATAAAAGTCAGTAATTTGCCCTTCAGCATTTTGTTTGTAAGCATACTGAAAAAATTCTTGTAAATCTTGAGGATTAAAATGAATGTTTATTTTTCGAGAAACGATGACTTGTGTGCTCTGCTCATCTACCTGAGGATAAAGCTCGAGTTGAGCAGGAACAAATGAGATTAATGCTCCAGCTCTAGGTAAAAAACGCCTGAAAAGAGAGGCGTCTTGCGTATTATTAAAATTCACTTCAATATATTGAGGATTGTTTTTTTGTAGCTCGATAGATCGGGGCTTTACACCTAGTAGCTTAGCAAACGAATGCAGCCAATCAGTAGCATCCTGCTCAAGTTCATTGGTCCTATTGGCGATAGCAACAGCAATTTCTTGGGCACGAGTTGCGTCGATAGGGGATTTAAGAGGTTTAGTATAGTAGAAAATTGTTGGCAAAATGTTGAATAGCGTCAAAATGATGACTGCTAATATCAGATATAATTGCCAGCGCTTTTGTTTTTCCATGACAATTCGTTTCCTTATTTAAAGCTTTCATTTGATAGAAAAGGGTAAGCAGATAGGATAACAAAGAAAAGGTCATTCTGTCTATAAAATTGAAAGAGAACCCCAAGTTGTTGCTTAACCCGGGTTTGATCTATGTGGTTACCCTTGAAGTCCAAAAAGGCTAAATCAGTTGTTGCATAAGTAAACTCTAATCAATAAATTTATTGTTATTATCTATCTTACCTCGTGCTAGCTGTATCTATAAGATGCAAGACTTAAGAAAAGTTATTAGACAAAGAAATGATAGATATTCATCTCCTTTTAAGCTATCCATAAATAAAAAAGCCACCTGCTTGAACAGAGGTTCAAGCAGGTGGCTTGTATTAAGGCCAAGCTTTTAATCAACCCGATATTTTTGCAGTTCCCTCTGTTTCTACCAGAGTAGACCCTTCAGAAGTATCAGTTTTTTCATGAGTTAAAGCTGTAAATTGACGGTTTAGCGATCTTACTGCAGCTAACCAAATGAGGATAAAGATGGTCATAATGATAGCTACATAAGGAGTAATGGCGGCTAGCGATCCGAATGCAACAAGCAGACCTTGTTGAATAAAAGAACCTCCAGATTTACCAAGACGTGCACCAACCACATCAATAGCAGCCTTGCCTTTGACCTTGGATTCTTGGTCAAGAGGAATATAAGCCATCTCTTTCGTCGGATCAAATAAAGAGTATTTCGTCGATTTACTCATAATATTTTGTATCATACCAAAGATTACTGCTAGCATAAGTGAAGTCGTGCCAAAGTAGCTAATGAAGCCGGCAAGGTGGTCCCTAAATATAACGAAAGAAAAGAAACCGATTCCTGTTATTAATAAAACAATAGGTGTTGCCATAGCAGCAAAGCCCCAGCCTTTTTTGCGGGTAATCCAGCCGCCTAAGAACATCATGATAATTGTCATCAATCCTGTAATGGTAGAAAATATGCCCATAAAAGCATTGTAATCATTAGGATTTTTGTATTGTAGCTTAAGTTGTCCTTTCCAAGTTACTTCCACTAAATTAATGCAAATGCCATAAGAAATGACAAGCATAGCAATGCAGAGAATGTACTTAGATTTAGCTAGAAAAGCAAAACTTTCTAAAATACCCATTTTAGGTTTAGATTTTTTTCCTTTTCTTTCCTCTTCTGGGTTGTAGAAGCGTGGATCGGTCAAAACGTTTCTATTCATCCAATAGTAGATAGCAAGCACCGATACACCAGCTAAAACAACAAAAGTCATTAGATAGTTAAGAGAAACTTGCCATGGATCTACGCCAGCGGGAATGCGACTCTGGATCCTAGAAAAATAGACAATCGTAGGGCCAGAAACAAGCAAGGCAACATTCGCTCCAAGGCCTAGCAGAGTATAAAAACGCTTAGCTTCAGTCACACGCATAATATCATTGGCAAAGCCCCAGAACATCAAAGATAAAACGGCGCTTCCCCATAGTTCTGCTAAAATATAAAACAGAGAAAATGTCCAATCTCTGTAGCAAGCGACTAAGCCGCTTAAACCTGCAGGTAGGATTGACTGCAGATAATCTGCTGAGGTGGTGGGATGAAGAAGCTCTCTGTTGGGATAGAGAACGAAAGCAAAAAGAGCGAAAAAGACCAGGAAAGGTGTAAGGACCGTATAAAAAAGGGCCTCTTTGCTAAGAATATTGCTCAGTTTAGCATACAAGAGCATGAAAATAATTGCAGCAGGGACCACACCCCATACTTTTAAGAAAGGAAGAGTTTCAGCTCCAGAAGCTGTTACAATTAGCGTATCTTTTGTATCACGCAGGATAGTATAGTTAAAAGAAATAAAGAAAAACATCAAGAACATAGGTAAAAGCTTTTTGAGCTCATAGTTATGGACGGGCCAAAAAAATGACCGCACCTTACTAAACTCTTGTCCAGCATTTTGTGCCATATATCAAAACCTCTGATTGTAAAATAAGCGTTATATGTGCTTAATTAGCATCCACTTGTAACACTTAAGAATTTAATAAAAAACACTTTTGTTTATAATGAGAATGCATAATGTAAAACATTTTTAATTAATAGGCAAGAGTAAAGACAAGGAAAGGATAGGGGGTGGAAAGAGGGCGATGATTTATAACTTACTTTCATTTTGTTAAAATTAGCATATACCGGCATGACTCCACAAAGTAGGCTAGAGCAAAAAAGCTTTTGCTAAACCTTAAAAAAAATAGGTTAGGGGCTCGCCTTTTTGTTAGATCTATAATTTACGGTGTAATTCTGCACTTTGTATGCTATAAAAAAGCATGTAGACCTCTAAAAAGGGTTTATCGCTCTAAAAGCATGGTTTTGTTAACCTCTGATAGCGTGAAGAGTTATTTGAAAACATGGTTAAGTCAATCTTCAACTCTATGGTAACCTTTTAAACTTTTTCTAGTAGTAAATGCCAAGCTATTAGAAGCGGAAAGGTGCTTTGTTAAGGTGCTTAAAAGAAAGTCTAGAGAAGAGACAAAATATGTTTAATTTTGCTACTGAGCAGGGTTGGGGTCTAAAAGTTAAAAATCTAAAAGAGAAGATTGAGTGGATGAAAAGCCTTCGAAGTATAAGTAAGCATGTACATTTCGAAGGCCTAATTATTTAGCTATATTGAGGGGCCAAGGAGTTGGCAGAGGCAGCAAGATTATTGTTCAAGCTGATGGCTTCAACATAAGATGTCCAAAGGTCTTGCTCCACTTTACCGTGCCTAATGGATGCAATGAGCTCTCTTTTGATAGAACGTAAGTCTTTTTTTGGAGTGAGTTTACGAATCATTTCTTTATCACCTGCTAAACGGGCCATGTTCAGCATGCGTTCAATGTCCTGCTTGGAAAATAGAATTTGGTCTCTACGCTTGCGTGAGCCTCTAGCAGCTCGCTGCTTGGGTGTTACAGGCGAGGGCTTATCGACATTAATAATGTATTTTAAAATCATATCAGTGAGCTGTTCAGGATCTTCTGTCTTCATTTTGCGCATGGTAAAATGATGGATATAACCACCTGTTGAAGAAGGAATGTAGCGACAAATATCATTTTCTTTCTTGGCACCTAATTTCTTAACAGCCGTTTGAATAAGACTTTCCAATTGTTTTGAATCGGATTTTGAGCTTGTACTCATTGATATACCTACTTAATTTTTATTTTCGTTAGAGTTATAAATAACGCTGTTTTTTATTGCGTTCCGAAACCTTGAGTTTTCCTAAACTTTGTTTGTAGTGAAGCGGGAAGAGGAAAAGTATTGATTTCTTTATTTACTAATGAAAATTATAGATTTATATGAATTTTGTGCAACCTAAAATTTATTCATAAACATATAATTTCTGCCTCATTACTACCCGCACAAATAATAGTAGAGTAAGAATATGTTTTTTTAAACGTTTGAAGGTAATCTGTTCATTTAGTACTATAGGCTTTTAAAGAATGGCTAACGACTTCCTTTGTCTGTAAAACCTTATATGCTAGGTGCAATCATGCCACTACCTATGTTTCCAGTTGCTTTTGAAGCTTCGGCAACTCTTGCGCATGCTATTATTGGCATTGCTGCGGGTAAAGGTGGAGTAGGAAAATCATGTGTCACGGTGAATCTGGCAAGGGCTTTAAAAGATTTAGGCTTTAAGGTAGGGATACTAGATGCCGATATTTACGGTCCTTCTATCCGTCGCATGTTACCTGAAGATAAGATGCCAGAGCAATGCGATGAACGTATTCTACCAGCTATATGCCAGGGAATTAAGGTTATATCTATGGCTTATTTTAGGCGCGACGATGAAGCTGCAGCCATTCGTGCTCCCATAGCTAACACTATTGTTCAACAATTCATTAAAAATGTAGATTGGGGAGAAATAGATTTTTTATTAATTGACTTTCCACCGGGAACGGGTGACATTCAACTAACCTTGAGCCAAAATGCTCAATTGAATGCTGCAATCTTGGTGACAACTCCCCAAGAAGTGGCGTTAATGGATGTAAGAAAAGCAATGGACCTGTTTTATCAAATGAAAATTCCTATCCTAGGCGTTATAGAAAACATGAGTTATTATCAAATCTCCCCCCATTTAAAACCTGTTTATCCTTTTGGTCAAGGGGGAGGGGGGCGTTTAGCTAAAGAAGCAGGCCTTTCTCTTCTAGCCCAAATTCCAATAAGCGCTGAAATTTCCCATAGTGGCGATAAAGGAAATTCATTTTTTGAGGAAAAGACCCTAGCAGCTCAAGCGATTAGTAAGACTTTTATAAATTTAGCAAAAAAAATGATGGAGCAATTGGCAGCAATAAATAAGAGTACAACTTTGGGAGTGGAAAAATTTTTTCAAAAAGATCCTGCTACTTTTACTCTGCAATGGAGCGATGGCTTAATGGCAGACTTCTATTTGTCTGATTTGCAACGTCGTTGTCCTTGTGCTGGATGCATAGAAAAAAACGTAGAGAACAAAGTAGGGGATGAAAAAACTCATACTGACGAGCTACGAGCCTCTACGATTGAAAGGGTAGGACATTACGCTTTACGCATTTATTTTACATCTGGTTGCAATCAAGGCCTCTATACCTTTAGTTTTTTGCGCCAAATGGCTGAGGAGCAAAATTCATGAAATTGTGGCTACAAATGTATCTATGGATGAGTGTGTTTCTAATGGTAGCTTGCACCTCTGAGGACCAGCATCGTCGTATAGAAAGAGAGGGCTTTGGTTTAAAGAACGGTAAAATTAAAGCTTTATCGACCATTGCCATGATCGGCGATATTGTGCAACAAGTAGGGGGAGAATATATCGATAATTTAACTCTAATGAGAGGGGATCTAGATCCACATACTTATCAGCTTGTGAAAGGGGATGATGAAAAGTTAGCTTATGCAGATGTGGTGTTTTACAATGGATTAGGTTTAGAACATGGACCCAGCTTACAAAGATTCTTAGAAAGTAATAAAAAGGCAGTGGGTTTAGGAAATAAGATAATTAAAGATTACCCCTCCTTAATTATTTATAGTCAGGGGCAGATTGATCCTCATATCTGGATGGACATGGCTATATGGGCAAAAATTATTCCCTATATCGTGGAAGTATTAAGTGTTAATGATCCCATGCATGCTGAAGTATTCCATGCTAATGGCGAAAAACTTATGCAGGATTTACTTCAGAGTGATCGAGAGATTAAATACGAGCTAGGGTTAATTCCCTCTGAGAAGCGTTACCTAGTAACCAGCCATGATGCATTTAACTATTTTGCCAGAGCTTATCTAGCTACGGAAGAAGAAAGAATAAATGGGAAATGGGTGCAAAGGGTTGCCTCCCCAGAAGGTTTAGCACCTGAGAGTCAATTGAGTACCAGCCATATCCAAGAGATTATAGATTATCTTTTTAAACATAGAATACAGGTTATTTTTCCGGAATCTAATGTTAGCAAAGATTCCCTTCGTAAAATCATTTCAGCAGGTAAGGAAAAAGGATTAGATATTACTATTGCTCCTTGTTGTCTCTATGCTGATGCTATGGGTTCTGCTGGCTCTAGTGGGGAAACTTATCAGAAAATGATTAAACATGATGCCGATTGGATTAAAAGATGCTTAAAGGTTGAAGGATGAAAAAACTGCAGATACAACCTTCCGTACTAGAAGCTCATCAGCTTACCGTTAATTATGACAAAACCCCTGTACTATGGGACATTAATTTTAAAGTGCCTTCAGGCCTGCTTGTAGGTATTCTAGGACCTAACGGTGCTGGCAAGAGTACTCTTATAAAATCTGCTCTGGGGCTAGTAAAACCTATTTCAGGAAAAATTGAATTTTTTGGTTTGCCTTTAAAAAAAGTTCGTAAAAGGATTGCGTATATTCCCCAACGTCAAAGTGTAGACTGGGATTTTCCCATTACAGTGCGCGATTTGGTTTTAATGGGATGTTATGGAAGGCTAGGCTTATTGAGATGGCCGCGTAAAGCAGATCGAATGGCTGCCCATCGCTATCTAGAAATGGTTGGCATGGGAGCTTATGCCGATCGGCAAATTAGCCAGCTATCAGGTGGGCAGCAACAACGGGTATTTATTGCTCGTGCTATGTTGCAAGAAGCAGATTTATATTTTATGGATGAGCCTTTTGCGGGTATAGATATAGCAACAGAAAAAATTATTATGAAAATTCTAATCCAACTGAAAGCTCAAGGAAAAAGTGTTTTTATTGTTCATCATGATTTAAACAATGTTGAAAATTACTTTGATTGGGCTATATTGCTTAATATGCGTTTAGTGGCATGCGGGCCGGTGGAAAAAATATTCAAAGCTGATAATTTACAAGCTACCTATGGCAAAAGCTTTTCTTTATTCGATGAAGCAGTGAAATTATCTCAAGACAAAATCAAAGGAGCTGCTTCATAAACATATGTTATTTGCTAACTCGCCCTATTATTATTTTACCGACGCTGTTCTGAGAGCTCCTACACTTGGTTCGATGCTAATGTGCTTAGGAGCTTCTCTAGTGGGTGTATTAGTCTTTTTACGTAAAGAGTCTTTACTAGGGGAGAGTCTTTCTCATGCAGCCTATCCAGGTGTGATGATAGGTGTTATTTTGGCAGGAATGCTCCACCTAGACGAAGATCAAGAGATGGTGGTGGCCGGCCTGATTATGATAGCTGCTGGACTGACAGCTTTAGCAGGCCTGTGGGCTATTCATTGGCTAGAAAAATCTCTTAGGGTTCGTAGCGATTCAGCATTATGTTTTATTTTAGCGGCTTTTTTTGGGATAGGCCTAACGCTGGCTAGCCAAGTTCAATTTTCTTTTTCAACTCTTTATCGACAGGCGCAAGTTTATCTGTACGGCCAAGCTGCTACCATGACAGATATTCATATATTCGTTTATGGGACTTTGGCGTCGTTGATTACTTTAACCCTTATTTTGCTTTATAAAGAAATACAAACTATTTTATTTAATAAAGATTATGCCAAAAGCCTAGGAATAAACGTTTCAGGAATCGAAGCTATTATTTTTTTCTTGATCGTCTTAGCCGTGGTAATTGGCATTCGTTCAGTAGGCGTAGTATTAATGTCTGCTATGTTGATTAGCCCTGCAGCGGCAGCTCGGCAATACACAAACAGGCTTTCAATAATGTTAGTCTTGGCAGCCTGTTTTGGGTTGATTAGTGGGTATTTGGGCAATTATCTTTCTATAGAAGTTTCTTACTCTTTAGCTTCTCTTTATCCTTCAGCTCGGCTAGCGCTTCCTACAGGTCCCATGATTGTTTTAGTCTCCTCTTTTATTTGCTTGCTTTCCCTCTTACTAGCTCCCGAGCGAGGCGTACTTTTACGGGTGGTACGCATTGCCAAATTTCGCCACCGCTGCATGTGTGAAAATCTTCTTAAAGCTATTTGGCGTATCCAAGGAGGACATCCAGTATCTTTTGAGCAAATTGCTAAGTATCAAAGTGCTTCCAAGCTATATCTGCGTTTTGTTCTCTGGCGGCTTGTGCGTAATGGCTGGATGGTAAACGCTGGCAAGAAAGCTTATCAACTAACCAAAGAAGGAAATGTTTGGGCAGCTAAAATTGTTCGCTTGCATCGTCTTTGGGAGGTTTATCTGGTAGACTATCTGGGAATTGGGGCAGAAAAAGTACACTTGAATGCTGAAGAGATGGAGCATGTTATCACTCCGGAGCTGGAAGAGAAATTAATTATATTATTAAATGACCCCAAACGCGACCCTCACCATCAACTGATTCCCGCTCAAATTAACTTATGAATAGTATAAACACTACCTATTTCAACCCCTATACCAATCAGAACTTCTGTGGCTTTTTTCTGCAGCTGTTTATACGCCTATACAGTTTCATTGCCGGTAAAATTTCATTAAGTGAAATGGTTGCGGATGAAATTCAAATGGTTGTTTTAATAGGCGTGGCTATTTCAGCAGCTTTAGTAGGAACTTTTCTGGTCTTGCGTAAAATGGCAATGCTAGCCAATTCTTTATCGCATACAATCTTATTAGGAATTGTAAGTGCTTTTGTATTGTCGCAAAACAGTTTATTGGAAAATGAGACTCATTATTCTTCTATTGATATTAAACTTATGCTTTTAGCTTCATTGGCTGTAGGCTTGCTGACTGCCTTATTAACTGACTGCTTGACTAAAGTTGCCCGCCTACAAGAAGACGCTAGCATGGGCATCGTATTTACCAGCTTATTTGCCTTAGGAATCGTGCTAGTTACCTTGTTGACACGTAATGCCCATGTAGGCATAGAAGTTGTAATGGGAAATGTAGATGCTCTTCAATGGGAAGATTGTAAATTTGTATGGGTTATTGTATTTTTAAATGTTCTTTCTATCAGCTTGTTTATTAAAGAATTTAAAATTACTACCTTTGATCCCTATCTATCCAAAGCTTTAGGAATATCGACGATCTTCTTTAATTATTTACTCATGGTTCAAGTGGCAGCTACTACGATGGGAGCTTTTAGAGCGGTGGGGGTTTTAATGGTATTGGCTTTTATTACGGGGCCTGTATTAACAGCTAGGCTTGTAACTCACAATCTTAAAATGTTGTTGTTATTAGCTGCTGCTTTAGGAAGCCTTGCCTCAGTTATAGGTGTAGCCCTGGCACGCCATATTTTAACTGTTTACAATATACCTCTTTCTACTTCAGGTTTAGTGGTTTGCACTATTACTGCCTTGTTTGGCTTTACTTTGATTGTTAAAACAATCAAGGTAAAGCTGCTTAAGCCGAGAGATCTAGTCCTTCCTATTTTTTAATGATTTATTGAATTTACAAAGATTGTTCTCTCTAAAAAGCTGCTTCTATAAGGCTTAATAATTTTTTCTTTCTTGTTAGAACTTTTCCAATAAAGAACGTGGCAGCGCGCCAAATTATTAAGCCCATGCACAAGAGTACCCGGTGGGCCTTCATAATCCGTATCCCTGTGTGTGTATGAGCGCTTGAAAGCAATATCTTTTAAATTATCAATAGGAAGCATACATGGAGCTATGGTTTCAAAATAATAAGGTTTTCGCCGTTCCCAATTAAGGGATAACTGTAAATTTCCTAGAATTTCTCGCCCTTCATATAAATAGTTCGAATTAAAAAGGGATAAAACAAGGGTTCCTAAAGATGTAATAGAAATAGTCAACGCATAAAGAGGAGTTCTACAAATATCTAAGCAATTATTTAAAATGATTCTTGTTAACTTTGGTTGTTTTTGGTGGAGAGAAGATGAGGGGTTTAATGGATGGGGGTTAGCTCTTAGTGCTTCCCATTTCTTCTTTTCAAGATCGTAATATTTGTAAATAGATAGTGGAAAAAAAAGGTGAAAGATAGTTTTAGCTACATAAAAAATTGGGCTAAAGAGCGCAAGCGCTCCAAATTTCCAAGCTAAAAGAGATTTTTCATCGTCCCCATAAATATTCATATTTTTGGTATGAATAACAGCGGCATAACAATGCTGGATTCTTGCCGTGGAATCATGAGGACAGATTTGGTTCCATTTTATAATGATTCGCCTCCATTTGCCTGTCCCTCTCTCTGCTACCATCCTATCATTAAGGTCTAAAGCTTGGCTATTTAAAGAAGTATCTTTGTCTGTACATTTATTCATTATTTTCAAAATAAAGATTAGATATAAATATTGATTGTTAAGGTAACGATCAAGGCTTATTTTAAGTAAGGTTTTTATTTTTTTCATAGATTTTTTATCTATAAGAAAGAACACTTCGTCTTCTATTTTAAAATACTCTACTAACTCTTAAGTTGTTCATAAACATTTTTAGTAAAGCTCCATGCAATTTTTTTTTGTAAAGAAGGGAAGAGGGGAAAGGCAAAAGATTTAAAGATTAGCAGGTTTTTCCTGTTAACTTTTAAAAGTATTGCTTACTAAGGATCTAATACCAGCAAGAAAAATTGATCTGCATGCTTGCTAGGGAAGGATTTAGAAGCTAGTTTTTTTGAGTGTTCTTTATAAGCTAGCCCTAGTGTAGTGTAAATCATCAAAGAAACTAGTAAAAAGATAGTAAGTTAAATGAAAGAGGAATCTTTTTAGGACCCTTGCTTCTATTATCACTAATTTTACATGGAAAGAATAGGTATCAGACAGCCAATGAGCCTTATTCAAATCATTTTCTTGAGGTGGTGACAAGTCTAGATAGCATTCTTCTTCCTAAAAAAGAAAAGCTTGCCTCTCAGATTTAAATTTTCCAAATTATCAGGATAAGTTGATGTAAAACTTTTGCACTTGCTAGTCTAAATAAATTACTTCCTTATTTTCTTTTAAATTTGTTTTCTTTTAGATGCATTTCTAGATTATTAGCTAACAAACGCATACATAAAACTTATTACAAAAGGCGGTATAATGAATCCTATTTCTTCCATCACCTTAGAACAATTGCCTAATGAGATACTAGCCCCTATTTTAGGAGCTTGCGTTAACCCTTCCCTATCTAGCGTTTGTAAAAGATGGCGACATTTGCTGGCTAAGGAAGTCATGTCTTCCCTTTATAAGCAAACGGGTAAGATGCATGCTCCTCATAGAGATATTAGCGAACAGACTTTTATTTTAGATAGGCTTTATAAGCTAGAAGAAAAGCTTTCAGAGACAGCAAAGGTCTATGCAATCTTCAGGCAAATCTTTACTCAAGCTACCTCTCTTTCTCCTTTAGAATTTAAGTGGAAAACCGAGGAAAAAAATATTTTACCCTCACTAATTACTGCTCTTATCTTGTAAATATCAATAGCCTCTTAATGTGGAAAGAACTTGGCGGAGGAGAAGAGTATTTAGAAAGAGAAGAAATTAAAGCTTTATCCTTAGAAGAAAAAGACAAATTTTTTAAGGAAGGGATTGAAAATTATAGCAAAGATATTACGAAATTGCATTTAGCAAAAATTGGCTTAACCTTATTACCTGTAGAGATAGAGCAACTGTTGCAGTTAAAAATTTTCTTGTAAATGACACCAAGCTTACCACTCTTCCGGCAGAAATAGGGCAGCTATTGCAGCTGGGATTGCTTGGCTTAGATAACAACCCGCTCACCTCTCTGCCGGCAGAAATAGGGCAGCTATCTCTGCTACAAAATCTTAATTTAAGCAATAACAAACTTACCACTCTTCCGGCAGAAATAGATCATCTGCTAAACGAGTTAAATCTAGAGCTAAATAGAAGCCGGTAGGGAAATTTTCCTCAAGAAATAATGCTACATTTAAAGTTATAACTTACATTTCTCAGCAAAAAAATAATTAGGAATTCTGAGGGCCAATCGAGTAAGATGTTTTCTGTAAGGGTTTAAATTAAACGACTAAAAGTTATGTAAATAGATACACAAAACGCCGATCATTTAGAATTGGTAGCTTAGAATGTGTGAGGAGATAGGGTTAGTTGACCTTATTGATCAAGCAGTAGGTAACCAGGCGAAGAATAAGCATCTAATCTAGGGATAAGCTGTTGAATACATGATCTTAAACGGATGGGGATTTGTAAGTCGGACGCTTTACATGTATTCTGAGTACTTTGAAGACAAACCCATCGATCATTTGCTAGGTATGCCAGTCATTCTCGAGCAGATTGATGATAATGTTTTAGGCAGAACACTGGATAAGCTATTTGAAATGGGCATGACTGAGCTTTTTACTAAGATAGCCCTGCATACAATCAAAGTGCTGGGTATCCAAGTAAAAAGTTTACATTTAGATGCGACAAGTTTTCATGTAGATGGAAACTTATGAGAGCCTATTAGAACAAGGAGAATCGTGCATTCGTCTATTACAAGGCTACAGTCGCGATCACAGGCCTGATTTAAACCAAGCTGTCTTGCAACTCATCACTTCCAATGAAGGCAATATCCCTTTGCAAGCGGCCGATGGCAATAGCAGCAATAAAACCGCCTTTACGCGAGTTGTGGCCGAACATCTTAAAAGCTTTCGGCAAGCCGTAGAGAATCGTTATATAGTAGGAGACAGTGCTTTTTATACGCCAGCTACCTTACAAGCCTTTAAAAGAGAACAACGCTTATTTGTAACTCCTGTTCCCATGCAGATCAAAGAGGCCAAAGAACTCATATTTGAAGTGCTTTACGACAAGACGGTAGAGATGGCAGAAGGGTATCGAGCTTTTAAGAGCATTTCTTGCTATGCAGGCGTTGAACAAAGATAGGTAGCCATCTTTTAACCAAGCTGCCTATCAAAGAAAATGCCGCACTTTAGCTAAGCATTATCTTAAGGACGGTGAGAAAGAAGCCAAAGCCTTTATTAAGCTCATGCAGCAAGAATTTTCATGTCCAAGTGATGCTAAGCGTCAATTAGATAAGCTTGCAAAGAAGCTTAAATATATACAGATTATAAAACCTCAAGTTATAGCAACTCAAAAGCATGCTAAATCTGGTCGGCCCAAAGCTAAGCAAAAAACTTCTATATCTAGCTATCGCCTACAAGACACAGTAGCTTGCTCTTTGCTTAACAAGTTAGCCGATGCCCTTCTGGTGATAAGGATACGAATTGTTTTGACTTGCCTTTTTAATTTTTTTATATTGCCTTTAAAAATAAAAATGATAAAAGGCCATCACTACCCAAGGAAATAAAATGCATTCTATCTCTTCGGCCTCTATTGAAAGCTTGCCCAATGAATTGCTACTCCCTATCTTAGAGGCTTGCGCAGTTCCTTCCTTATTTAGCGTCTGTAAAAGATGGCATCATCTGCTGGCTTCTGAAGTGATGCCTTCTCTTTATAAACAAATAGGTAAAGTGCATGTTCCTCAAGGAAATGTTAAGGAGCAGGCTCTTATTGTAGATAGGATTTATAAGCTAGAAGAAAAGCTTACTGAAGTAGCAAAGGTAAATGCAATCTTTAGGCAAATCTTTACTTTAGCCAAGTCTCTTTCTCCTTTAGAATCTAAAGAGAAAACAGAAGAAAAAAGAGGCTTAAGGCAGGCTAATTACTCTTCTTATCTTGTAAATATTAATCGCCTTTTACTTTGGAAAAAACTTCCTGGTGGAGAAGAATATTTGAGACGAGAAGAAATTAAGCACTTGCCTCTAATAGAATTTAAAGAGAAAACAGAAGAAAAAAGAGGCTTAACGCTGGCTAATTACGCTTCTTATTTCTTAAACATTAATCGCCTTTTACTTTGGAACAAACTTCCTGGTGGGGAAGAATATTTGAGCGGAGAAGAAATTAAGCACTTGCCTCTAGAAAAAAAAGGAGAGCTTTTTAGAGGTTGGATTGAAGAAAATTGTAAAGACTTAACTTTGCTAAATTTATCTAAAGCAGGCTTGACTTATTTACCCACAGAAATATGCCAGTTATCTCAACTGCAAGAGCTTGATTTAAGCCAAAACCAGCTTGCTAGCCTTCCTGCAGAAATCGGAAAGCTGTCTCAGCTGCAAAAGCTTCACTTAAATCAAAACCAGCTCACCGCTCTGCCAGCAGAAATCGGGCAATTGTCTCAGCTAGAATGGCTTAACTTAAATCAAAACCAGCTCACCAGCCTGCCTGCAGGAATCGGGCAACTGCCTCAGCTGCAAGAGCTTTACTTAGATCAAAACCAGCTCATCAGTCTGCCCGCAGAAATCGGGCAATTGTCTCAGCTGCAATCGCTTTACTTATATCACAACCAGCTCACCAGCCTTCCTGTAGAAATCGGGCAGCTGTCTCATCTGCAAAGACTTGCCTTAATTCAAAACCAGCTCACCGCTCTGCCAGCAGAAATCGGGCAATTGTCTCAGCTAGAATGGCTTAACTTAAATCAAAACCAGCTCACCAATCTGCCTGTAGAAATCGGGCAGCTGTCTCATCTGCAAAGACTTGCCTTAAATCAGAACCAGCTCACCAGCCTTCCTGCAGAAATCGGGCAATTGTCTCAGCTGCAATCGCTTTACTTATATCAAAACCAGCTCACCAGCCTTCCTGTAGAAATCGGGCAGCTGTCTCAGCTGCAAAGGCTTGGTTTAAGCCAAAACCAGCTCACCAGTCTGCCTGTAGAAATCGGGCAGCTGTCTCAGCTGCAAAGGCTTGGTTTAAGCCAAAACCAGCTCACCAATCTGCCTGTAGAAATCGGGCAGCTGTTTCAGCTTACCATGCTTACATTAGCGGGAAATCCTTTGGAAGATATTCCAGAAAAAATAAGGCAGCGTTTTCAATTGTAGAATGGCCATAAGTACTTTTTAAGTTGGAGTGAGCTAAAATGAAATAAAAAAACTTTTAGCCATCTTATCTTTAAATAAGTAATTCGCTTTCCTTCCCGCAACTAGGCAAGCTTAAACTAGCCTACACATTATAAAGACAAGAAGTTTCTCTCTTTTTCTGCAGATTGCTAGGATGGGAGAACAACCTTTCTTGACAGGAAGAAGTTAGGCGTATTGTATTCCATCAGGCGGTAGAAGAATTAAAACATTGCGCCAAAAAGAGCCGTTTTTCTCAAACAAGGCAAAGAATCAATCTCATTCTTTTAGCCAAACCAAAATTGCCGCGTCACTTAATCGCCAAAACCTGTGGCTGCTCCTGAATGTTTGGAAGGCCCTCCTTTTTTTCTTGGATCTATTTGAAAAAAAAGCGCCGGTAGATCATCTACGAGTTTTTTTTCATTGATAAGGATACGAATCGGTTTGACTTGCTTTTTAATTTTTTTTTATATTGTCTTTAAAAATAAAAATGCTGAAAAGCCATCACTACCCAAGGAAATAAAATGCATCCTATCTCTTCGGGATCTATTGAAAGCTTGCCCAATGAATTGCTGCTCCCTATCTTAGAGGCTTGCGTAGCTCCTCCCTTATTTAGCGTCTGTAAAAGATGGCATCATCTGCTGGCTACGGAAGTCATGCCTTCTCTTTATAAGCAAATAGGTAAGATGCATTTTCCTCAAGGAGATGTAAATGAGCGAGCTCTTCTTATAGATAAAATTTATAAGCTAGACGAGGGACTTCCGGAAATAGCAAAGGTTGCTGCAATCTTTAAGCAAGTCTTTAGTCTAGCTATAGCTCTTTCTCCATTAGAATTAGAATTTAAATGGAGAACCGAGGAAAAAAAATATCTTACCCTGGCTAATTACTCCTCTTATATGGTAAATACTAATCGCCTGTTAATGTGGAAAAAACTTCCAGGTGGAGAGGAATTCTTAGAGCAAGAAGAAATCAAGTACTTGCCTTTAGAAAGAAAAGGAGAGCTATTTGGAGGGTGGATTGAAGAGCATGGCAAAGAGATTACGTGTTTAAACTTAACAGAGAAGGGTTTAACCTTTTTACCCTTAGAGATAGTGTTGCTACCCCAGTTACAAGCGCTTTATCTAAGCAATAATCATCTCACAATTCTTCCTAGAGAGATAATACAACTTTCTCATCTAAAATGTCTTAATTTAAACGATAACCAGCTAAACACTCTTCCTGCTGAGTTAGGGCAGTTGTCTAATCTGCGAAGACTTTTATTAGAAGGTAACCAGCTTAATACCCTTCCAGTAGAGATAGGAAGACTTTCGCAGCTGCGAGAACTTTCCTTAGAAGTCAACCAGCTTATCTCCCTTCCTGCAGAAATAGGCCAGCTTGCTCAGCTAAAGAAATTAAACTTAAACTATAACCAGCTCAGCACCCTTCCAGCAGAGATAGGACAACTGTCTAAGCTGCAAAAACTTTTCTTAGAAGGTAACTATCTTATTACTCTTCCAGCAGAGATAGGGCAGCTATCCCAGCTGCAAACCCTTAGCTTAGAAAGTAACCAACTCGCTTTCCTTCCTGTAGAGATGGGTCAGTTAGCAAAGCTAAAAGACCTTGACTTAAAAGACAATCAGCTAACTCATCTTCCCAAAGAGATGGGACAGCTAACATATCTAGAAAGCCTTGTCGTAAGATGCAATCTGCTTACTAGCTTTCCTAAGGAGATATGTCAGTTGCTTCAGCTGAGACGGCTTGATATACGCTATAATCAGCTTACCTTCTTTCCTGTAGAGATAGAGCAGTTGAATAATAATGAAAACGTAATCCTTGATTTAATCGGAAATCCATTTGAAAGTATCCCTCATGTGCTAAAAGAGCGGTTTCGCCGCTGGTATTGAAAAAATTCTAACAGTTACGTTACCAATCTAGCATTAGTCAAATTTTTTCATAAAAAAGCCCTGAGGCAGGCTTTAGGTAAGCGGTCACGGGGGTAATCAATTATTTCTTGGTAAGTAAAATAATTTGTAGAATTTATATTTGTCTAATCATAGTATGCAACCCTCATACGAACAGCTGTTTAAAGAGAATGCCTAGTGATGAGCTGAAAATGCAAAGTTAGAAAAGAAAAGAAGTTACGATAGGCTAAGACTTAAGCTGCTATTCTTCAACAATGAATGTGTTAGCCCCAAATATAATACTTAAATTAACTGCTAATGTTTCCGTTTTACTCGGTCTGCTACCCCTATTTTTTACTATGGAAATTTTTTGGCAGTTTGTAGATAAGCATCAAAAAGCTATTCCTTTATGGCTGCTATTAAACTTTTCTTTTATCTTTAATACTACAAAGAGAACTTGCTAGATAAAAGATCGCTTTATAAAAAGCTCAAATTTTTTATCATCCCATAAATTAATCATACCTTATTAAGAGTGAGGGAAAAAAGGGGCAGATAAGCCCCTTTTTAGGTCTCTTCCTATAGAAGGGTGCTAACTGAAAACCTTATTTTTTCTTAGGTTCTATATATATTATTTTGCATGTTTGATTTTCTTTAGGATAAATTTTACCGAGATGCTTTTTAGGCAGTATTTTAATGCGAGTATTAATGCCAACCAATTTGATAGGGTAACCAATTTTTTTATAAAAAGCCCTAGGCGCTCTTAAAGATGATAAACGTTACAAATAAGAATAAAATCAAATTTATTTATAGCGCTTTTAGGTTCTTTGAGAAATTTTTAATAGGACTTCATGGAATAAAAGGCGGTTTGGCTACTGTTGCCTATTTTTTCTTGAAAAAATAAAAAGCAAAATATTTTGCTCAATACACAATATGCCTCTCATCGAGTGTAATAACAATATAATTAAGTTGCAAAAGGACCTGTCAGTAGGCTTTATGCAATCCCTTAGCTTGGAAAAGGGATAGTGTGATAGAAGCAATAAGGGGTAGAAGTTGCTAAAATTCTGAGACTCAATTTTTCTACCATCGAAAAACTAGAGCAAACTTCATTTGATTTTCAAGAAGGTGAGCTACGAAGAAGTAGGCCAATTATCATGCTATTAAACTTTGATAATTAACGCCATACAGGATCGTAATTTTGGCATTCACTGGTATGAGTTGTTGGGGGAGAAGAGGATTGTAATTGTATTTTAACTTTCTACAGGAGGTTGCCAACCAGGCAGCTCTTTTAAATCCCTCAGTCCAAAATGTTTAAGGAAGTAGGGAGTGATCCCGTAGAGAGTAGGGCGCCCGGGCGCTTCTAAGCGGCCTACAGATTCGACAAGTTGTCTCTCCAACAAACTTTGAAGTGTACCCGAGCTATCTACACCGCGGATAGCATCAATTTGAGGACGGGTGATAGGCTGCCGATAAGCAATAATGGCTAACACTTCAGCAGCAGCGGGAGAAAGCTTCTCCGTGCGCTTATTACGAAAAAGTAAATCGAGGTAAGGGCTATATTCTTTACAGGTACGTAAAATATAACCCTGGGCAATTTCTTCTAATCTAAAGGCGCGCTGTTGCAAGATAAATTCTTCCGCTAGCTCTTGCAATAAGTCTTGAATTTGGCGGGGTTTAAGAGGTTCAACAGCATCCAGCACTTCCCGGATTTTATTAAAGCTAAGCGGTTCACGGCTGACGAAAAGCAAGGCTTCTATGATTCTTTTAAGGCGTGTTCTTGTAGTTTTTTCAGTGGCTTTTTGTTCTATAGCCTGATTATTAACGGGAATGCCTGGAAGAGAGCCTTGGACATATTGCTTTTTAGGAGAAAAGTCTTTAGGAGCTGTAAGTTTGTCTGGAGGGGAAGGAGGAAGATCCTCAGAAGGAAGCAAAGGAATTAATTCGTCTGCTGTCGTTTCCATTTCTTGTTCGAAAAAGTTAATTTCTTTAGCCATAAATATTTATACGTTCATGCATAACAGTATTTTCTGAGAGGCAACATCCTTGATTAAATAGCTTTCACCAATTTTCATCAGTTCAAGTACAGCCAAGAAGATAACAATAATTTCTAGCTTGCTTGTAGCATTTACAAAAAGTTGTCCGATTTCAAGCTGATGATTGACCTTTAAATATTGACGAATAGCTTTAATTTTATCAGCAACTTTCCACTCTTCTTCGTGAATAAATTTTGCCGTTTTGATCGGCGCTTTAGCTAAAGCTTGCTTGAAGAGATCCGCTAAGTCTTCCAAAGTCAAATGCTCGATACCCAAGGGTTTATTATTTTCTCCTAGAGGCTCTGGCTCCCGTAAATAATAAGCACTTTGAGACATCTCCAGCTGGGTAAGGTTTTTAGCTGCTTCCTTAAAGCGGCAATAATCCAGTAATTGATGAATAATATCAAAACGGGGATCATGCTCCTCCTCTCCCAAAGAGAGAGGCTGTTCATGCGTAGGCAGAAGCATACGGCTTTTAAGCCATAAAAGAAAGGATGCCGAAGCAATAAATTCAGCCCCTGAATCTACAGAGGAGGCCTGCCATTCCTTTAGCTTTTGGGTATACTGCTCAGTAATTTTTTTTAAAGAAATCTCAACGGGATCAATCTCATGCTTCTGAACAAGATGGAGCAAAAAATCCAGCGATCCTTCAAAGTTATCTAGAGCAAATACATCTTCACTATATAAGTTTTTCATATCAATAAGTCTACTAGAGCAAGAATTCTCTATAAATATAAAAATCTTACCTTTAAGAAAAAATAAGTTAAAATCAGCCTATCGAGGATGAGAATAGATTGCTGATGAAAATAATTTTATAGTTTTTCAAAAATGTTGTTGTTAAACCTGGTGCTCTCTATAATCCGGAAAGAGGTGAAGAGTTTTATTTCACAGTTGACTCATTATTAGTAAACTATGGTCGAAGGATATGCGCTTGCTTAATCGTTTTAATTTATTTATCATCTTTATTTTTCTAACTAATTCTTTTCTTTTAGGCCAGGAAACCGAGCAGCTTAAAAGGCAAGATATTAGTAAAATTATGGAGCAAATTTTTGCTGAGCATTTAGGTCAGAAAACGATTGACAAGAAAATCTTAAAAAATGCTTTTAAAAATTATATCGATCAGTTTGATCCCGACCGTACCTATTTAACCCAAGCAGAGGTAGAGCCTTTCCTTGGATTAACTTCTGAGCAAATGGAAATCTACATTACCGCCTACAAAAATGAAGATTTTTCTTCTTTTGAAAAGCTTAATGCGATCATTCAAAGATCTATCCTGCGGGCACGCCAATATCGGCAAGAGCTTATAATAAATACCGAAGAGCTTTTCAAAGCAGCAGATGAGCGTCGTTCAAGCCATAAAAATACAGATGGATTAGAGCCTAATTTAAAGGGTTCATTTGCTTCTACTTTTGAGCAGATTAAAAGACGTATCAAAGAGCAGATGGTAGCTTTTATTCAGGCCGAGCAGAAAAGATATGGAAAAGCTCAGGTATCTAACTACAAATCCAAACTCCTTATCATGTTTGATCAGGCATTGAAAAATATTGAAGAGGGATATCTGTATCAAACGAGTGAGGGTAAGTCGTATAGTGAGGGTAAAAAAGAAAATGCTTTAGTTTTACATATTTTAAAAGCTTTAGCTAGTTCTTTAGACGCTCATACGGCTTTCTACAGTGATGCAGAAGCTTATGACATGAAAGTACGCCTTGAAAAAGAGTTTGATGGTATAGGAGTGGTGTTACGGTCTACTCCTCAAGGAGTAATAATTTCTTCCCTAATCGAAGGTGGAGCAGCTTCTAAAAGCGGCAAAATTTTTGCTAATGATTATCTTCTGCAAATCAATGGTAAGACCACGTCCGGCCAAACGTTGCCGGAGGTGATGAACACAATAAGAGCCTCAAAAGAGCCTTCTATAGAGCTGGTCATCAGTAGATCTTTCCAAGAAGAAAATGGAAAACAGATGGAAAAGCAGGAAACGATCATTCTTAAAAAAGAGTCTATTCCTATTAAAGGTGAGCGAATAGATATAAAACAGGAAAAAGTGGGCAACGGGATTATTGGCATCATCACCCTTCACTCTTTTTACCAAGGTGAAGATGGAACAGGTAGCGATAGTGATATGCAAAAAGCCCTAAAAGAATTAGATCGAAAAGGTAATTTGCGCGGGCTAATTTTAGATTTACGGGAAAATAGTGGGGGCTTTCTTAGCCAAGCTGTAAAGGTAGCTGGCCTATTTATTTCCAACGGTATCGTTGTAATTTCTAAATATTCTGACGGAGAAAAGCGTATTTATCGCGATATAGATGTGAGGACTGCTTATCAGGGGCCCCTTATTATTTTGACTTCAAAAGCTACCGCTTCTGCTGCTGAAATTGTGGCGCAAGCTTTGCAGGATTATGGGGTGGGCTTAATTGTTGGAGACGAACATACCTATGGAAAGGGCACTATTCAAAGTCAAACAGTGACGGGCAATGAGGGAGAAACCACTTCTTTTTTTAAGGTAACGGTGGGTAAATATTACACGGTCTCAGGAAAAACTCCTCAATTGGAGGGAGTAAAAGCTGATATCGTCGTACCAGGTCCTTATCATAATGAACCTATTGGAGAGGAATATTTAGAGCATCCGTGGAAGCCCGATTTTATTAAGGCAGATTTTGAAGATAGTCTTCAAGATCTTGAGCCTAGTGTAAAGTCTTGGTATATGAAATACTATACGCCTACTCTTCAAGCTAAGGTCTCAATGTGGCGAGAAATGTTGCCCTATTTAAAGAAAAATAGCGCTTATCGCATCGAAAACAATAAAAATTATCAAATGTTTCTAAAGCAAAAGAAAGAAGGAAATGGGGATGACATAAGGCTTTCTGGATCCTCTATCGAAGATGAACCTGGCAAGGAATCAAACAATTATGGTAAAGAAGATCTACAGATGCAAGAAACTATAAATGTACTCAAAGATATGATTTATTTGCATAGCAAAAAACGTCAGAATCAAGAGGTTAAAGGCGCTACTGCTTCTCTTTAAGCTGCTACAGCAAATTAATGTTTGCATAAAAAAGGGATGATAGTCTATCTTGCTTACTTATCTCTGGCCAGATAGCTCAGTCGGTAGAGCAGAGGACTGAAAATCCTTGTGTCGCTGGTTCGATTCCAGTTCTGGCCACTTTAGCCGGATTAATCTATTAATCCGGCTTTTTTTTGTCCTTTTCTTATTAGGCTTTGCTTTAGAGCAATCGTGATTTAATTTTAAAAATTTTAGAGGTGTTTTAAAAAAGCTAGCTATAGCTTGGTTTCGTTGCCAACTTATAATCGAACAAGCAAAGCCTTAAAAAGCGCGTGGTTAGGGCTTAACAAGCAAGCAAATGCGCAATTTTTTCGATTTTTTAATGTTAATTTGGATAAAGAGGAAAAAAGCGATAAGAGTAAATTTCAATCCTTGCTTTAACTACTTCTAATGGGCTAGATATAGCTCTTTTTAGCTTGTTGCCAGAAGAAGATTTAGGCATGTCCGCTTTAGTTAGTGAGCCATGGAAGCAGCTAGCAGAAGACTCATTTTTATGGAAAAAGCTATTTTGCCGGCGTTAGAGCAACTATACCTCGATTAAAGCTCTAGCTGGCAAAAGATTTATAAGAAAGAGCATATTCCTAGAAATTTATACTTCTCTTTTTCTCCGGAATATTTTCATCATCCTATGCATAACTTTTGCTGACTGGCACCTTAAGAAAGTTTAGAAGAGAAAGCCGAGAAAGTCCTAGCCTTCTTGAAATGATGATAGGGACTGCCCAGCTTAATAAATTAAATAAAGATCTTTCCGCATTGATTAGTTACATGATCCTTTTTCTTTTTGTTAGCCTATTCTCAAAAATAGCTATCAGTGCTTAAGTCAATATGCCATCCAAGCGATCTTAAGGTATAAAAGACATGATCTTAAAGAAGCGATTAAGCTTGAAAATTTTTTGAAAAGTTAAAAGGGTAAGGTTCAACAGAATAGCCGATCTTAATCCCTACCAACTACTTATAAGCCTAAACTACCCTTTACAGATCATTAGGTTAAATGCTGTATCTATTAATGGGGTAGCTAATAAGGCGATCGATTGGATGCTGTTGAATAAATTTAAGTTTTTCTCTTTTAGCAGCTAATTCCCATTTCTCAGTATGTTGAAGGTCAAGGAGAGGGGTGGGGGAGAGCCGATTTACTTTCTTTGCTTTCTCTAAATAAGAGGTGATAGCCTCGTAAGCTTTCCATTCAGATCTTAAACTTTCAAGTTTAGAGGTATAAACTAAATTAATTAATTTACCTAATGAAACGGGATAACATGCGGCTTTTTCACTTACATTTCTTAAGAGCTTGATAGCTAAGTGAGGATGCTCATCCGCGGCCGAAAGACAAAAGTTACCTAAAACATCATATAACTCATTTTTTATGGGTTCAGGTAGGAGGGGATCAATGTAGCTGGTGATTTGATACTCATGCTTTATTAAACCTATAAGGATGTTTTTTTTAATAGCATAGGTGTTTAGGTCCTTAGCAATTAAAAAGCTTTCAAGAAATTGGGAAAGAGGGCCTAATGGCGGAATCCAAAAGTCAGGTGCAGGTGCAAGACTTGCTTCTACATTTTTTATTATTGAGTGGTAAGCAACTATTTTGGAAATTGCAGTGCAAGGGCTTTGCTGGGCTTCTTCGTTAACCGTCTGTTGCATGATGAAGTCACCAAATATATAGGCTCCAAAAAGATGATGGAGCTCATCTTCTAGTCGATTTTGGAGTTTATAGATTTTAGCTTTGCAATAATAGGCCTGAGCAACCAAGGCTTTGGATAAGTGTTTCTGTTGGATAACTTGTTCAAATAAATCTAAAACTTTTTGGGGCTCTCCCGCCTGAGGCTCTTTTTCTATTAGTTGCGTCAAGCTATTTAGGCTTTTAGCTAGTATTGCTTCTTCCTGCTTTTCATCCAGCAAAAGACAAGTAAATAATTGCATCGCCTCGGGCAAGCATTGTTCAATCTCATTTCCCCCTTTATATAACATCTCTGCGTAATTTAACTGCGCTTGGCTGACAAGTTGGGGAGCTTCTTTTAAATAATCTTTAGCCTCGATAATTTGCTTAAATAATAAGATAGCATCGGGCCAATTGAGAGAGTTCTCGTCATCTCCATCGCGAAAAATAGTAGCTAATCCTAGCCCAGCTTTAGCCAAAAGAAGATCATTTTTATAAGAACTCTCCAACACTTCTTTGTATAAACTTTGGGAGAGTGCCAAATTTTTAGTGATATCAGGTAAATCCTGACGCAAAATGTCAGCTTTAGAGCATTTGGACATGAGCGAATAGACTATATGGCTATCATGCGTAGAAGAGAAATCGATGACTTCATTAAAAAGGGCAAGGGCTTTAGAAGCTTTGCCATGAGAAAAATACAACTCTGCTAAACAAAACTTGGGTTCTATTTGCCCTTCCAAAGCGATATTAGTCTCTAAAGACTTTTCATAGTAAAAAATGGCTTTTTCTACGACAGGTTCTAAGTCTTTGCTGCCCATGCCATACATATAAGCTTTTCCTACGTAAGCTAGATGTGTGAGGTAAGAGCAAGGATACATCTTTTCTAAAACAAGGCGAGAAAACTCGAAAAAAAGATCCCATTTTCTCTCATCAAAGTCTGTGAGCTCTTGAGGAGAAAAATCTGCTAGCGCTGCATTGTATAACTCATCAGCATCTAACCAACTCTGCTCGCCAGAGTAAGTGCTAGCTGTTAAAATCTCTGCAGATTGCAGGCAAGCTATTCCTCGTATGTAGGTAAATATAGAGCTGACTTGCTGGGTATGAATGCTTTTATACAAGCTTAATATTTTTTGCTCATCATGATTGATAGATTGTGTACGTAAGCGTTCAGCTAGACAAAATCTCCCTAAAATTGCAAGAGGATGGTCTTCTGGATAATTATCGATGATGGTTTCTATAGATGAAGCATTTACTAAGCTAGGATTATAAAGCCCGATAAGCTCTATACTCAATAAAGCTTTGTGTTTCTCTTCTTCTTCCAGCCAGCTAGAATGTCGGAGTGTGTCAAATAGTTCTAAGAATGAACCCTCGTTAAGCTTGGCTTCATTATTATATGCAAGGATAATCTGGCTGTTTAGCTTAGCTTTAATGATTGTTTCTGGGCTCTGATGAGGTTCATCAAGAATTTCTTTTAAAAATATTTGCGCTTTTTCAAGCTGGCCTTGAGCCAGCAGCCTTTCCGCTTTAGCTAACTTCTCGCGCCCAGCATGCTGGGAAGAAGGTAAGTAGAAAAGTGAGGGGATGATTGCAAATGCCTGCATAACTATAAATCAGTTTTTTTATTTAAAGAACCCATACTAAGAGTTAGCTCGGATATTTTCAATATATTTATAACTTAACTGAAAAGGACGTAAGAATTTAGGAGAGAAGAAGAATTACAAGCTTATCCCCTCCATCGTTATCAAACAAAGCACAAAAGGCCTAGCGATTATTAATTGTATTGGAAAAGTATGTTGGGCATCATTTTTATGAGAAGCATGGGCAGTAGGTTGCCCGAAAAGAGGATTCAGCTGCTTTTAAACCACACTTTTTTATTGACAAGAGACCGGCTCTTTTGGTGGCTTTAGATTTCGATTGATTGGAATACATCTAATGCGCTATACTGCACACAGTTTATTGATATTCTTAAAAAAACTTTATCGTTTTACAATGCCTAAGGGGGCTAGAATGAGTTCCAACAAATCATACGCGATTATCAAAACTGGCGGAAAGCAGTATCGTGTAGCTAAAGATGACATCATCCAAGTAGAAATGCTTGACGCAGAGCCAGGAGAAAAAGTTGAATTTGCTGAAGTGCTTTTTGTCGGTGAAGAAAACTCTTCCCATGTTAGCGCCCAAGCTTTAGAAGGCTTCAAAGTTATGGGTGAGCTGCTAGATATTGTAGCTGGTCCTAAGGTTGTAAGCTTAAAATACAAACCGAGTCATAATAATTACAGGAAGTTTGGCCACCGCCAACATTATGCACGTGTAAAAATTACTGAGATTGCCAAAGCATAAGGAAGGAGAATTATGGCACATAAGAAAGGACAGGGTTCAACCCGTAACGGACGCGACTCTCACTCAAAGCGTCTTGGAATAAAAGTAGGGATGGGTGAAATCGTCAAGACAGGTAGTGTCTTGGTTAGACAAAGGGGCACTAAATGGCACCCCGGTAAAAATGTAGGCCGTGGTAGCGATGATACGCTTTTTGCTCTTGCTGATGGAAGCGTTTCTTTTCGTAAATCCGATCGCACTTACGTCTCTATCGAAGCTGGAGCCTAACCATTTTAGAGCTATAGAAAGAGGAATGATGAGCATTAATTCTTCTCTTCATTCTTCTTCGTCAATTATTATTCTCTTTTAACTCTCCCTTTTTATATAAAAATATGTTTGTTGATCGTGTGACTATAGATCTAGCTGCCGGTAAAGGCGGAAATGGTGTTATTGCTTGGCGGCGGGAAAAGTATATCCCTAAGGGAGGGCCCTGCGGTGGCAATGGAGGTAAGGGCGGTTCGCTTATCCTTCAAGCCGATGCCCAAGTTTTTTCCTTGGAGTGGTTTCGCAATCGCCGCATTTTAAAAGCAGAAAATGGCCGTGAAGGAGGTCCCAATTGCCAGCAAGGACGCAATGGCAAAGACCTTGTTCTGAAAGTTCCTTGTGGCACGCTGGTAAAAAATGTTCATACGGGTGAAATTCTTCATGACTTTACCCAGGATGGAGAGAAGTGGGAAATTTGTAAAGGCGGCCGAGGTGGGCGCGGTAATGATAGCTTTAAGTCTCCTACCAATCGAGCACCCAATACACGCACCGAAGGCACCGAAGGTCAAGCCTGTAGCGTAGAATTAGAGCTAAAATTAATTGCTGACGTAGGATTGGTAGGCTTTCCTAATGCTGGAAAATCCACACTGTTTTCCTCTTTGGCTTCTGTCAAAGTAAAAATAGCTCCCTATCCTTTTACTACCTTACGACCTAACCTGGGTTTTATTACTTATAAAGAGCATCAACGCATTTTTATTGCTGATATTCCCGGGATTATCCAAGGCGCTCATTGCAACCGAGGATTAGGCTTTGAATTTTTAAGACACATCGAACGTACAAAACTTTTATTATTTGTCTTAGATGCTTCAGGGATCGATGGACGAGATCCCAGCGCGGACTTTGAAGTATTACGTCATGAAATTCAGGCTTATAATCCTGAAATGCTCGAGCGTCCTTATCTTATCGTGTTAAATAAGATAGATACCGAAGAAGCTTCTCAGCATATTAAAGTCTTTTTAAAGAATAAGTTTGCTGCTAAGGAGAAGATTTTTCAAATTTCAGCTATGCTGGGTAATGGCTTGCCCGAATTACGTGAAGCTATTCGTTTAAATATTCAACCGTTAGCGTAATCCACTTATTCTTTAAAAGAATTTAAGGCAGAGAGCCCTCAATAGCTGCCTCTAAAAAAAATTTAAGAATTAGCGCGGTAGAGTATTTTGTTAGCTTGTGCACTAACAACTTCTATAAATTATGCCTCCTCGAGGCACATCTGCAGCGTTTCATTCCAATCGGGGAGTTGAATACCAAATGTTTTTTCTGTTTTCTCGTGACTTAGTAAAGAATTATGAGGGCGTTGGGCAGCTACTGGATAGGCTGATGAGGGAATATTTACAAGTGTAGGCACCTTTACTCCTTTTTTAAGACTTTGCCAGTCAAAGATAGCTTTAGCAAAGCCGAACCAAGAGGTTTTGCCGCGACAGGTAAGATTGTAAATGCCATCCTGTCCTTCATAACGGGCTATCACTTGCGCTGTAGCCTCTGCAATTAAACGGCTCCAGGTAGGAGCACCGATTTGGTCGCCTACAATCTTTAATGTATCTTTCTCTAGCCCTAATCTTAGCATAGTTAGCAAAAAATTGTGGCCTCGATTTCCATAAACCCAGCTAGTACGTAAGATTACATGAGCGCAGCCTGAGGCCTGAATAGCACGATCTCCTTCAAGTTTAGAGTAGCCGTAAAAATTTTGAGGATTAGGAACAGTATCTTCAGCAGAAGGACTGGGCGAGCATCCATCAAAGACATAATCACTGGAATAGTGAATGAGAAGCGCATTAAGCTTTTTAGCCTCTTCAGCAAGAATTTGAGGAGCCCGTGCATTGATGGCCATACAAGCTTCCTGCTCAACTTCAGCTTTGTCAACCGCTGTATAGGCCGCTGCATTAACGATCATATGGGGCTTTAATCCGTTTAGAAGCTCGCGAATAGAGAGAGGAGAAGCAAGGTTTAAGGCTTCCCGGTCATAAGTAATAAGCTGCCCCAGAGGTGAAAGAGTGCGACAGAGCTCCCAGCCTACTTGCCCTCGCTTGCCTAGGATAAGAATTTTTTTCATAGGAATACCTCGGCATCTTTGAATAAATTTCCCTGTTGATCTTTAGCCGAAAGAATAGGTAAAGCTCCCTGAAGGGGCCACTCGATGGCTAAATCTGGATCATTCCAAATAATTGTACGCTCCGATGAAGGATCATAAAAATCAGATGTTTTATATAGAAAGTCGGCCTGTTCTGACAACACTAGAAAACCATGGGCAAAGCCTTTAGGAATCCATAACATTCGTTTATTCTGCGCGGATAATATTAATCCTACCCACTGGCCGAAAGTAGGCGAATGTTTGCGTAAGTCTACAGCTACATCATAAACTTCACCGCTAACGACCCGAACAAGCTTTCCTTGGGGCTGATGAATCTGATAGTGGAGCCCCCGTAAGACATGTTTAGGAGAATGGGAGTGATTGTCTTGGACAAAAACATCATGAATATGAGCTTTTTCGCGAAACATCGTTAAATTAAAACTTTCAAAAAAAAAGCCGCGGGCATCCCCGAAAACCTGGGGTTCTATAATTTTGACTTCAGGTATAGATGTTCCAAGGACTTGCATAAATTTACCTTTAGGGATGAGAGTGATAAATTATCTTAAGAAGGTGCAGGTTTTGATACAATCAAAAAACCTCTATCTTCTAAATATTGAGAAAAAAGTTTTCGTGTAATTAATACTATGAGGATAGGCTGGCAAAAAATTACTAGCATTGGCTTTTGCCAGGTTGCTCTTATCTAATTTTTCTCTCGAGTTCTGTATCTATCGCTAATAACTTAATGATGTTGGTAAGTAGGCTTACTATCTTTTTTCTGCATGAAGGATTCGACTAATAGTAGAGCAAAAGTAAAAGGGGATTTTTGCTTTCTTTACGAAAAAGTAGATCCATTAGATTTACATTATGTTGAGCTTAAAGCAAAGGATGATGAAGATAGATCGCTAACATAAGAAACTTATATTAAAAAAGCCTTCCTTATTTAGGTTGCTTATTTTTAGCTTCTAAAGAAGCCAGACTCCAAAGATGAATTCAAAGTAGCAAAAGATAGAGAAAAAAACAAATAGAAATAATATGGCAGACATAAGTCATTATAAAATAGGAAAAGGCTTACCTGCCGAATAAGAATTCTAAAAAAAGTTTTTTGTTTTCATAGGATAATGTATAAAGCGTTTAGATAATGAGAATGTTTTTCAATTTTTGTTTTTAATTATTGCTTTTTCTTCACAAGGACTTAGCAGGGCAGGGGCTTGCATGAAAATTTTAGTGGTAAATGGGGGGTCAAGTTCTTTTAAATTTGCTTTATTTGAAGCAAAAAGCGTTTTTTTGCGCGATCTTGAGCCCTTATGGCAAAAGACTATAGAATTTGAAAATAGCTATGAAGATCGCCGAGCAGCTATTAAGAAAGCATTTAAGGAAGTTCCCACGCCCATTGATAGAATTGGCCATCGTATCGTCCATGGAGGCTGCCTCTTTCAAAAGCCTACTTTCCTTACTCCTGAGACTATAAAGCTTCTTCAAAAACTGTCTCATTTAGCTCCTTTACATAACCCAATAAATTTGCAAGGAATAGAGGAGGCAGAGTGTTATTTTCCCGCTGCCCCACAAATAGGAGTATTCGATACAGCCTTTTACACTAGCATGCCCGAAGTAGCATGGACTTATCCTCTCCCTAGTGAATGGACCAAAGAGGGAATTCGTCGTTATGGGTTTCATGGAATTAGCCATCAGTATTGCATGGAAACCATTCAAGAGAGGGTAGGTTCCGATAATCATAAATTGATTACATGTCATTTAGGAAATGGTTCCTCTTGTACCGCTATTTTAAATGGAAAAGGGATAGATACGACTATGGGATTTACTCCTCTGGAGGGATTAATGATGGGAACACGCAGCGGTTCTATCGATCCTGGTATTATTCTTTACCTCCAAAAACAGAAAAACATGACTATTGAGGAAGTGGAACATTGCTTAAATAAAAAATCAGGTTTATTAGGTATTGGGGGTAGCTTCGATATGCGTAAGATTTTAAAAGCTGCAGAGATGAAAGATTCTCGAGCTATTTTAGCTTTAGATTTATATGTACATTGTTTGAAAAAAGCGATAGGGGCCTTAGCATCTACCTTAAATGGCCTAGATACTCTATGCTTTACTGGAGGAATTGGAGAGAATGCTGTCCCAGTAAGGCAAAAGGCTGTAGAGAGCCTTGAATATTTGGGTGTTAAAGTAGATTCTATTTTAAACGGCGCATGGAAAAATGATGGAGAGATATCACCAGCCGCTTCTAAAGTAAAGGTTTTTGTCGTGCATGTGCGTGAAGAGTGGTTAATTGCTAAAGAATGCTTTAACTTACAATAAAGATTCATTAAAAAATGATGAGCTACTCAGCAGTTTCATAAAGAGAAACAAGCGCGGTAAAGAATGAGGTAAAAAGGTAAAAATAATTATATTTCACCTATATTCTTCTCTCTCTCAGGAAAGATAAAAAAGCTAAAAAATTAAAGTCCTCGATTTAATCTTTACCTCGCTTTAATAAATTGTAAATTAAATTTTAGTAAATGATTGGGGGCTATGGATGTATCTCCCTAATAGATATTTTTTTGATTACCCATATATAATCATTTTTCTTTTGTAAAAAGGAGGAAATGATGCCGGGAAAATTTGAAGGATTGAGGGATGCACAATGGCAAATTTTAGAGCCATTACTTCCTAAAGCGCCTGAAAAACGAGGTAAAGGCTATCCCCATACATCGTGGAGAAAAATTTGCGATACTATCTTTTGGCGCCTCATTACAGGTTCAAGATGGTGTGATGGCCTAAAGGGGACTAGTGGGGTTCTAGATCAGGAGCTCATCGCTGGCTAGGTAGATGGCAAGAAGATGGCACGTTAAATAGGATGCTGCAAGCCTTGCTTGATAGAGCCGATCTTGCCGGAAAGTTAGATTGGCAACGCCTAGCAGCTGACGGTTTTTTTCCAGCAGGGAAGGGAGGAGGGCAAGAGATTGAGTACGGATATAAAGGAAAAGGAACAACCACTTATTGATTAGTAGAAGGAAAGGCCTGGCCTATAGCTTTTGAGAACACAGCTGCCAATGGAGATGAACGCCAAATGGTGGAACCTTTAATTAATCAAGTTCAGCATCACATCAATAGGGTAAAAGATTTATTAAAGCTTTTTCCTATATTTGAAGCAGATAAAGGATACGTTGACGAATACTTAAGGGATAGGGCTATTAATGGCGTTGTTGCGTAAATACTAAGAAGTGTATGCGATAAGATTGCTCTTTAACACATAAGAGCTATAAAATTAGTTTGCAACAACAAAAATATAGGCAAGCTATGGAAAAAAAGCTTAACTACCGCATACGTAACTGGTCCGATTATAACAAAGCTTTAGTGCAAAGAGGAAGCATAACCTTATGGTTTTCGGATGAAACCATTAAAGGATGGAGGGAAAATAAAAACACGGGTAAGAAGGGCCGTCCAAGAATTTACTCTGCGGACGCTATCTTATGCGTGTTGATGATTAGAGCGGTTTATCATTTACCTCTTCGTGCTGTGCGAGGGTTTGTGTCATCGCTGATTACTTTGCTGGCTTTGGGATTGCCTGTTCCTTGTTATACCCGCATTTGTAGGCGTGCTAAAGAGCTTGGGCAAGAGCTTACAAAGCTAAGCCGTAAGCGTCCGACAGACATAGTCTTTGATTCCACTGGAGTGAAAGTTTATGGTGAAGGAGAGTGGAAAGTACGCCAGCATGGGTGTGCCACGAGCACATTATAGATGTGCGTAACTATACGAAAGATGAGGAAAATGGCTCCTCGAAGTCGCTTTGCAGGAAGAGATTTCAAACCACCTTAAGCTGCTTTGGTCAAAAGCCAAGGTAGTGAGCGTTAAGGAAAAGGTATGATAAACATATCAGGTGAGGGCTAAGGAGACGAACGAAAGTGAACTATTGGTCCAAGTGTCGAAAGCGTAAAGATGATGTCAAAACTGGGGGCTCCATGCTCTTCCAAGATAAATTTAGGGGAAACCTGTTTACTGCCTAAATGGCGTCCGGCATAGAGATAGCGTGAACTTAGTCTAGGCTTTTGTATGGAACGTGGGAACCTCATAGATGATGTTAAGAGAAAACCATATAAGTGAAGAACATAAAGTGGGAAATATCGAAGCATGTATGAGGGGCAGATCAACTCGTAGTAGTGAGGAAGCCTTTGTAATGAAGGGGGAGCGAAGGGGTTGAATTGTTCAATCCAACTCAATAAGTCAAGTAGAAATACGAGGAACTTATGAGGGTGGAGAAAAGGCTGGAAAGCTTGAAGAACAATAGGAGCCGTATGAAGCGAGAGTTTCACGTACGTGTCTGTGGGAGCCTAAGGGGGAAGTTCCCTTGGGCGACCCGATCAAAGCAAAGCGGAGGACTTGGAGAAAAATTCACTTAAGCGTTTGCCCGGACTCACATGAAGTTATGTTGAGTGAATTGACCTTGAGTAATAAAGCCGATGATTTAGTGGCGAGCCAAATGATCCCCAAGCTGCCAAAGAGCGTAAAGACCACTTATGGAGATGGTGCTTATGATAGACAAGCTTTCTATCGATCGTCTTATGTTCGGGGTATAGATCCTGTAGTGCCTCCAAGAAGAGGAGGAAGGTTAAGCCAAGAGACGGACAAACCTTGGATGAAAAAAAGAAATGATAACTTAGAAGTCATTCAAGGCTTGGGAGGAGATAATGAGGCTAGGCAGCTTTGGAAAAAGCTTATTGGCTATCATAGAAGATCGCTTGCCGAAACGGCGATGTACCGCTTTAAAAGAAGCTTTGGAAGAGATTTTCGCTCTAGGAAGCTAGACTATCAGCGGGCAGAATTATCTACTAAACCTTTGGCGATGAATAAGATGACAGCACTTGGAATGACCCAAGGGCAATGGGTACTAACTTGATAAGCCTTTAAACAGATCAACTATTAGGTCATTTACGCAACAAGGTCATAATAAAATGTAAAATAAGTTTTAAATTTGCGTTGATTTAAAGTTTAAAATATAAATAAATATAAATACTTATTATGTAAGTGATAGGGCATAAAATTTATATACTTGAAACTTAACTTAAAATTGGTTTATTATTTATCTAATTATTGAGAGTTAAGGTAATTTAAATTATTGGATTTTGTCCATGGCTATTATTCTCTCAAAGTTTTCTAAATTAACTTTAACGCAGGACTAATTGTATGATGCATTTATCACCTACACAATCTAACAAAGATATGGTTGTATATAAATTTTTATCTCTAAACAAACTATTTACTACCAAAGCAAAGACTAACATTAAACATCTTCCAGAAGAGTTGATAATACGGATCTTCTCTTTTTTGTCTCCCCAAGAGGTTATCCACGCTCAAAGCGTATGCCAGAATTGGGAGAAAATAGGAAACAAAACTGAATTATGGGACCGCCTTTACTGTCGAGATTTTAAAAGTAAAATGGGTGAAAAAAAAACAAAGCAAGATTACATCGGTCGCTATAGACTCAAAAAATATCAAATCTTTGTTAAAACAAAAAAGATTGACTTTTCTTATAGCTTTTTACCAATAAGTTTTTTGCCTCTTGTCAATAAAAGAGAAAATGCATCCAGATTTAAGCTGACTGATTGAAAGGTAGAATTAGTAAGCGGTTACAGGGTAAGCCTAGCTTTAGATAGGATTCTACGGGCCTCTGCAAAGCCAAAAATGCTTGTAAATAGCTTTTTTTCCTATTTACTGCACTTTCTAACTCACCTTACGCACAGATGAGTTGAAAAAATTATTCTAGAGGTATATTTTTTTCTTTGAAAAGAGGAGAAAAAAATGAAACTTGATCTTCTT